>NZ_JBXGSI010000020.1:0-109937 GCF_056790315.1 Sphingobium sp. VMM | reverse complement strand
GGTCTCGTTGACAAAATGCTTCAACCATAGCCTTGCTGCGGCGAGGTTAAGGAAGCTGAGGTAGGAAAGCGCGGTTTTCTCGAAGCGGGTTGCGATGCGGCGTTGGTGTTTGAGGAAGCCGAACATGCGCTCGACGCGGTTGCGATCGCGATAGCGGCGATAGTCGGGATGCTCTGGTGCCTTGCGGTTCGAACGCGGCGGTATGACGGGCAGGATGTTGTGCAGGAGCAGGTTCTCGCGGAAACGGTCGCCGTCGTAGCCCTTGTCGGCGAGCAAGGCCGCAGGCTTTGGCACCGGCATGGCCATGAGGCTATCGACACCGCCGTAATCGGAAGCCTCCCCGCCCGTCAGGTGGAAGCCGAGAGGGAGGCCTTGATTGTCGCAGCGGGCGTGGACCTTGCACGTAAAGCCGCCGCGTGATCGACCAAAAGCCTGCGCACAAGCCCCCTTTTCCGCCCACGGCCGAGACATGACCGCGAACCGTGGTGCTGTCGATCATGTGCTGCCAGTCGTCGGTCAGGCCGAGATCGACCAGAGTTTGCAGCATGGCATCCCAGACGCCTTGCTCGGCCCAGCGCCGGAACCGGACGTAGACCGAGTTCCATTTCCCATAGCGCTCATGCATGTCGCGCCAAGGGCAGCCAACTCGCAGGACGTGCAGCATTCCATTGAGATAGCGCCGGTTATCTCCGGCCGGGCGAGCATGCCTGCCACGCTCGGGTGGGAGCAGCCGCCCGATCAAATCCCATTCTGCGTCGCTCAGGTCGCCGCGATCCATGCCTGCCCTTCCAAAAGGAAGGCTTGAATCAGAACTTCACCGGGTTGGGAATCCCTTTTGTCAACGCAACCTAGCGCCGCTTCCCCTTCCTCTCGATCAGCACCGCCTGCTGCCAGCGGCTTGGCGCCTTGTCGGTGCGATGGATGCAGCCGGCCCAACAGCAGGGCCGCTTCTTGCCCTCCTGCATTTCCTCGATCGTCCGCGCAATGCGCCGCGCGCGGGTTGCGGCCTGCTTGGCATCCTCGACCCAGCAGATGAACTCGTTGCGGCCAAGCGGCGTCAGCCCCTGCCACAGCGCGAAGATGCCGGCGTCGGCCCGGATCGCCGCCTGCATGTCATCGGCCGCCTCATGCACTATGCCCTGGAGGAAATCGTCCGCCATCCAGCCTCTCCGATCATTGCGATGCGCAGGCTAGGCGGAAAAGGCCGGCTCCGCCAGCGCCAGACCATGCGCCCGGATCGCGCCGGGCCAGCCTTCCGCCGCCGCCTCGAACGCCGCCTTGTCCTTGGCATAAAGCGCGCGGATCGCCGCTTCATAGCCGGCCCGGTCGCCCGCCATCGCGGTCAGGAAATGATAGGCCGCGTCCATCGCCGCGCGAGGCGACGGCTTGTCCGCGCTCGCCTTCACCGCATCCTCCACCAGTTGCCGCAACGTGGCGGAGGCGCCGCGCGGCTGCGCCGCCAGCCAGTCCCAATGGCGCGGCAGCAGGGTGATCTCGCGCGCCTGCACCCCCATCTTGGGTCGCCCACGCCCCCGTGGCCCGGCACGCGGCGCCGCATCGGCCTGCAGGTCGATATCCACCTGCCGTCCGGTGCGATCGTCGAACAGCAGGATATTCTGCGCGTCATCCCCCATGGCGCGCAGCGCCGCGCGCACTTCATCCTCGTCGCCGGTCGCGATCCAATAGTCGCCCGAAAAGGCCGTCAATGTGCGGTCCATGCCGAATCTCCTTCGACACGGGATTTATTACCCGGATATAATAGAGTCAATAATATCCGGATTAAATTCAGATATCGCGCAGTTCGACCCAAGTCGGCGCATGGTCGCTCGCCTTTTCCCGGCCACGAAACGCCTTGTCGACCTGGGCATCAACCAGCCGGTCGGCCGCCGCCGGGCTCAGCAGCAGATGGTCGATGCGGAAGCCCGCGTCGCGCGGCCAGGCACCGGCCTGATAGTCCCAATAGGTCCACACGCCCCCGCCCGGATGGCGGGTCAGGATCGAATCGGTCCAGCCGTCGCCCAGCAGCCGGCGATAGGCCTCCCGGCTTTCGGGCTGCATCAGCGCATCGTCCGCCATCGCCTTGGGCGAATAGATATCCACGTCGCGCGGGATGACATTATAGTCGCCGGCCAGGATGGCGGGCACTTCCTCCGCCCAGATTTCCGCCGCCCGTTCCCGCAGCCGCTTCATCCAGCGCAGCTTGTAATCGAATTTCGGCCCCGGCTGGGGATTGCCGTTGGGCAGGTAGATGCTGGCGACCCGCACCCCCTTCACATCGGCTTCCAGATAACGGCTCTGCTCGTCCTCGGGCTCGCCCTCCAGGCCCCGGCGCACCTCCACCGGCTGGTCGCCGCGCGCCAGGATGGCCACGCCATTGAAGCCCTTCTGCCCGTGCCAGATCACGCCATAGCCGGCATCCTCGATATCCTTGACCGGGAAGGTCTCGTCGGATGTCTTGATTTCCTGCAGGCAGGCGATGTCGGGCCGGGTCTCGTCCAGCCATTCCAGCAGGCGCGGCAGCCGCGCCTTGATGCCGTTGATGTTGAAGGTGGCGATACGCATAATGGACCTGTCTCTTTCGCTGTCCACTTCCCTTTAGAGAAGTGGGCTGCGTCTACAAGCCAATGCGCCGATCAGACCGAGAAGCTGGTGCCGCAGCCGCAACCGGCGGTCGCGTTGGGATTGGTCACCTTGAACGCCGCGCCGCCCAGGTCCGACACGAAATCGACCGCGGAGCCGCGCACCAGATCCAGGCTGACATCGTCCACCACCAGCGTCACGCCATCGCGCTCCACCGCCAGATCCTCGGCCTCCACATGCTCGGCTAGGCCAAAGCGATATTGGAAGCCCGAACAGCCGCCGCCTTCCACGGCCAGCCGCAATATGGCGGGCTTGCCCTGCTTGGCGGCGATCGCCGCGACGCGCGCGGCAGCGGAGGGGGTGAGGTCAATATCGGCCATGGCGCCTAGATAGGATCAAGCAAAAGCCCCGGCAACCCATGGGCGCCGGGGCTTTGGAAAAGTCGGGATCAAAAGCGGTCGATCAGTCGACGGCCTTTTCGTCCGCCTTGGTCGGGCCGCCCATGGCGACCGGCGGCTTGGTGTTCATCGCGATCAGATAGTCGGGACCGGCGACGAACGGGATCGGGTTGATCGCCGCGCCATCGACGCGGACTTCATAATGGAGGTGGCTGCCGGTCGAACGGCCGGTCGACCCCATCAGGCCGATCACCTGACCGCGATGGACGTAGCTGTTGGGCGCAACCAGCAGCTTGGACATATGGCCGTAGCGGGTTTCCATGCCATTGCCGTGCGATATCTGGACCAGGTTACCATAACCGCTGGCCCAGCCGGCGCGGCTGATGATGCCATCGGCGGTCGCGTGGATCGGGGTGCCGATCGGGCCGGGGATATCGATCCCCTTGTGCATGCGGGCGCTGCGGTTGAACGGGTCGGAACGCACGCCGAAGTTCGAGGTCAGCGACAGCTTCTCGACCGGGCGGCCCGAGGGGATATAGGCCGCGGTCTTGGCGTTGCCGTCCATGCGCTGCAGGCTAGAAAAGATGTTGGAGAAGCCGACATCGGCCGGGCCGAGCGCGCTGGTGTTGATTTCCGAGGCGTCGCCATATGGATCATCTTCATCCTTGGCGTTGGCCGGAGCAGCGGCGCACATCACGCCTACCATGCCGACCATCCCGAAAATCTTGGCCGTCTTGCTGGCCGATTGGAACCAACGCGCACCCAGCGCATTCACAGTACGAAGAATCAACATGCCGACCCCGACTTATGCCCGCGAAGGCTTTTGCCTCTCGTGGGTTCCCCATGTTCAATAAAATGGCGACCTAGATCGCCCCCGCTGGATGCAGACTGCAAATCGCCGCTCAGCTTGCAAGCGCGTCGTAGAAATCCCGCGTCAAACCGGCCTGCCGACGCGCCGAGTCGTTGAACGGTGGCTTAACGCTTCCCCGAAAATGGCGTTTCACAAGGATTTGGTAATGTTTGACGGGGTCTAGCCCCAATCGGTTCGTCGCCTGGTTGAACCATGTAGTCCCCGCCGACACATGGCGAATCTCATCCGTCATGATCCGCTGCAACATCCTTGCGGATATATGGTCGCCCACCCCCTCGAACCGCGCGATCGTGGACGGCGTGATATCCAGCGCACGGGCTTCCAGCACCATTGGCACGACCGCCAGCCGCGCCAGCGCATCGCCCGCCGTCTCGCTCGCCGCCTGCCACAGCCCGTCATGCGCGGGCAGCGCCCCATAATGGCTGCCCAATTGCCGCAGCCGCCGGTCGAGCAGCGCGAAATGCATCGCCTCGTCCGCGCCGACCCGCATCCATTCGTCGGTGAAGCCTGTCGGAAATTCGCCGCCAAAGCGCCCGATCAGGTCGAACGCCAGGTCGATCGCGACAAACTCGATATGCGCCAGCGCGTGCAGCATCGCGATCCGCCCGCGATCCGTGCCCATCTTGCTGCGCTTGGGCATCTGCCCCGGCGGCAGCAGTTCGGGTGCATCGGGCCGGGCCGGCCGGTCGGGCATCGCTATGTCGAACCGATGCGCCAGCCGCCCCAGTCGCCAGGCCCGCGCCACCGCCCGCGCCGCCATCAGCTTGGCGGTCGGGTCGGCAATGGTCAGCACATGGGCGCACCCCGCGCCCACGGAATCAATGGCAGGTAGCAGGATCAAAGCGCCTTCGCCGCCTCCAGCACCTCGGCGGCATGGCCCTTGACCTTCACCTTGGGCCAGACCCGCACGATCTTGCCGTCGCCGTCCGCCAGAAAGGTCGCCCGCGCGATCCCCATATATTGGCGGCCATAAAGCGACTTTTCGACCCAGGTGCCGAACGCCTCGCAGGCCGTGCCGGGCTCATCCGATGCCAGCGTCACCGCCAGCCCATATTTGTCGCCGAACTTCTGCAGCTTGGCCGGCTTGTCCTTCGACACGCCGACCACCGCGACGCCCAGCGCCGCGAAGTCGCTCGCCAGTTCGGTGAAATCCTTCGCCTCGCTGGTGCAGCCGGGCGTATCCGCCTTGGGATAGAAATAGACCACCACCGGCTTGCCGCGATAGCGCGCCAAGCTGAAATCCGCGCCATCCGCATCCTTCAGCGCCACGTCGGGCAGCATCGCTCCCTGTTCAAGCATCTTGATCCTCCTGATAGGGCGCGGCCAGCGCGCGCCATGCGTCGCCGACGCTTTGCCGGGCCTTGGCATAGCTTTCAAGCAGCGCATCCCAATCACCCGCGCCACAGGCCCTCGCCACCAGCGGCCGGGTTGCCTCCGGCGGCTCGGTCGACTTGGGCGACACCAGCCGCGACACGATCAGGAAGCGGGTGATCAACTCCTGCGCCGGGATCAGGTCGGCGGGCAGATGGCCGGCCGCCACCAGCTCGGCCAGCGCCTCGCCCAGATCCGGGTCGAACCCCAGGCGATAATGGAACTGGCTGATGTGGATCAGGAACTCGATGTCGACCAGCCCGCCAGGCACCAGCTTCACGTCCAGCTCGCTTGCCGGCGGCTTGTGCCGGGCAATGTCGCCGCGCATCTTCACCGCCTGCCGCGCCAGTTCGTCGAAATCGCGCGGCCGTTGCAGCGTCTCGGTCAGGATCGCCTCCAGCGCGCTACGCGCCTGCGCCGATCCGAACACCGACCGCGCCCGCGTCAGCGCCAGATGCTCCCAGGTCCAGGCTTCCTCGCGCTGATATTTGGCGAAACTGTCGAGGCTGACCGCCAGCAGCCCCTGCGCACCCGACGGCCGCAGCCGCGTATCCACCTCATAAAGCGGCCCCGCCGCCGTCGACACCGACAGCGCATTGGTGATCCGCTGGCCAAGGCGGTTGAAATATTGGGTCGCGCCCAGTGGCCGTGCCCCGTCCGATTCTGCCAGGAAATCGCCGGTGAAGAGATAGACCAGGTCCAGGTCCGATGCATGGGTCAGCACCCCGCCGCCCATCCGCCCCAGCGCCAGGATCACCATCTCGCCGCCCGGCACCTTGCCATGGGCGCTCTCGAATTCGGTGACGGTGGCGCCCGCCAGCGCCTCGATCGCGGCCTCCGCCACCCGGCCATAGCCGCGCCCGGCCTCCAGCGGATTGCCGCCGCGCACGATCTGCACGCCCAGCGCAAAGCGGCGATCATTCACCCGCTGCCGCACCCGGTCGAGCAGCGCCTGATAATCCTCGCCCGCCTCCAGCGCGGAAAATTGCTGTGCCAGGACATCGACCGGCGGCACCGGGTCGAAGGCCGACGCATCGATCAACCCTTCGAGCAGTTCGACCCGGCGGCTCAGCACATCGGCCAGCGCGGGCGCATGGCTCAATATCTGCGCCAGCAGTTCCACCAGCCCCGGCCGCGCGCCCAGCAGCTTGAAGAAGTTGATCGCGCTCGGCAGCCGGCCGATCATGTCGTCCAGCCGGTTGAGCGCCCGGCCCGGATCGGGCGCGGTGGCGAGCGCCGGCATCAGCACCGGCAACAGCCGCTCCAGCGCCTCGCGCGACGCGCCGCTGCGCAGCGATCGGATCGTGCCGTCACGCCAATGGGCGACCCGCGCCGCCGCCCAGTCGGCATCGGCAAAGCCCATCTCCCTGAGCTGCGCCTTCAACCTGTCCTCGTCATGCGACAGGCTGCCATCGTCGGGCGCGGCGGTCAGCCGGTCATAATTGGCGCCGACCCACTCGACATGGGGCCGCAGCAGGTCGAGCAGCGCCGCCCCGTCCGCCAGGCCATGCAAGCGTGCGACATTGTCCAGCGAGTCCGGGTTCTTGGGCAATTCATGGGTCTGGCGATCCTCGACCATCTGCAAGCGATGCTCGATCGTGCGGAACAGGGTATAGGCCTCGTCCAGCCGCGCGGCCACCTCCGCCTCGATCACCCCCGCCGCCGCCAGCGCCCGCAGCGCCGTGCGCGTATGGCCCGACCGCAATGACGGGTCACGCCCGCCATGGATCAGCTGATGGACCTGGGCGAAAAACTCCACCTCGCGAATGCCGCCGCGCCCGCGCTTCAGGTCATAGCCCGGCCCGAACGCCTGCCCCTGCGCATAATGGTCGCGGATGCGCCGGCTGATGTCGGTGATCGCATCGATCGCGCCGAAGTCCAGGCTTCGCCGCCACACGAAGGGGCGGATCTGGCGCAGGAAATAGTCGCCCAGCGCCATGTCGCCCGCCGCCGGCCGGGCGCGGATGAAGGCCGCCTGTTCCCAGCCCATCGCGGTCGACTCATAATAGCCGATCGCCGCCTCCACCGGCAACGCGATCGGCGTGGCTTCCGGGGATGGCCGCAGCCGCAGGTCGACACGGAAGACATAGCCGTCGCCATCGCGCGCGTTCAGTATCTCGCTGACCCGCCGGCCGATCCGCACCGCCGCGTCGGCCACATCCTCCCGCTCGCCATGCGGCAGGGTGGTGGGGTCATAAAGCAGGATCGGGTCGATATCGGACGAGTAGTTGAGTTCGCGGCTGCCATGCTTGCCCAGCGCCAGCACGATGAAGCCCTGCGGCACGGCATCGGGGTAACGTTCGGCAAAGGTCGCGGCCAGCGCCTCCGCCAGCGCCTGGTCGGCAAAGTCGGACAGGGTGCGCGTCACCCGGTCCATGTCCCAGGCCCCGGCCAGGTCCGCCGCCGCCGTCACCAGCGCGATCGCCCCGCGCCGCCGCCGCAGCGATTTGGCCACGCCATCCTCCGGCATGCCCTGCGCCTGCGCCGCCGCCATCGCCGCGTCGAAATCGCCGGCCGCCAGCAGCGCGACGACGGCCGGATAGCGGTCCATCTGCCGCGCCAGAAAAGGCGAATGCGCGCGTATCCGCGCTTCCAGGTCGATCCAGTCCGTCACGCTTCCGTCTCCTTGTTGACGGCGATATCGCGTCCGAATGCGACGAAATCCAGAAACTTTTGGCTTACATGGCCGTTCTGTCTCTCATGGAAATGCAGCGCAAACCTCTTGGCCGATCGGCACCGGGACAGGACAGCGGCGGCGCCCGCGTCGTCAACGTCGCCCTGCCTCTGCCCTATGAGGGCGTGGGCAAGGCGCTGCGGTCCAGCTTCTCCGCGCAGCGCGACACTCTGCCGGACGACATGCTGGCCCTGCTGGCAAAGCTTGATCAGCATTAACCAATAAAGCGCAGACATTTTTTCATGTCTTGCCGCTAAGGCCCGAGTCTCTTTCCATTTTCAGGCGGGAATGCGGGTCAATCGATGATGTACAAGGTCTTTGCCGGCGGCACGCTGGTGGTCGCACCGATGATCGTCCTGGCGCTGCAGAATCTCGCGCCGCATCAACAGCCGGTCGCCCAGCCGGCAGCTACTCCTGCTGCAATGGACGTAGCGCCAGCGGCCGTGGCGCCACCACCGCCCGCTCCTATCGCATCTCAGAGCGACGTCGCGCCGCCCGCCGGAGAACCCGTGGCCGACGCCGGCCAGCCCAGCATGGGCCTCGTCCACACGGCTTCCGCTCACCCCGCCGTCTCGCCCGAACAGAGCGAGCCGGCGCCCGATTCCTTCTGACCGGCGTTACAGCGCCCCCTTGAACGTATCGCACTGGGCCGGATCGCCACTGTCCAGCCCCTTGCGCAGCCAGCTCATGCGCTGCTCGCTGGTGCCATGGGTGAAGCTTTCGGGCACGGGCCGGCGCCCGGCCGACTTCTGCAGCGTATCGTCGCCGATCGACTGCGCCGCCTTCATCCCCTCTTCCAGGTCGCCCGCTTCCATCAGGCCCGTGCGCTTGGCCCAGACGCCGGCATAACAATCGGCCTGCAGTTCCACCTTCACCTGCAACGCATTGCCCTGCGCCTCGCTGACGCGGCGCTGCTGCTGGTTCACCTGGCCCAGCGTGCCTTCCAGATCCTGGACATGATGGCCCACCTCATGCGCGATCACATAGGCCTGGGCAAAATCGCCCGGCGCGCCGAAGCGGTCGCGCAATTCGGTGAAGAAGTCGGTGTCGAGATAGACCTTCTGGTCGTTCGGGCAATAAAATGGCCCCATCGCGCTCTGCGCCGCGCCACAGCCCGACGTGCCGCTCTGCGCATAGAAGGACAGGATGGTCGGCTGATAGGTCTGGCCCGCTTCCTTGAAGATCTGGCCCCAGACCCGCTCGGTCGATCCCAGCACCTTCAGCGACCAATGCTGGATCTCTGTCAGCTTGCTTGCATCCTGGCTGCCCGCCGGCGCGCTCTGCGGCGCCTGCTGCTGCACGCCGCCACCGCCGCCCAGCAGGCTCAGCGGATTGACGCCCATCACCGCCAGGATGATCAGCACCACGACGATGCCGCCACAGCCAAAGCGACTGCCGATCAGCGGCAGCAGCAATCCCAGGCCGCCCATCCCGCCGCCGCCGCCGAAACCGCCGCCGCGTCCGTCCTGCACCTCGAAATTGCTGCTTTCCTGTTCGTCGTCGAGCCGCACCCTGGCCTCCCTCGCATCCTGTTCCCGTGCCTACTGCATAACCGGCTGGCTGCAAACCATCGGCTGGCGATGCACGTTCCATCGACGGGAAGGACTTTGTTACGAGACATTAAGTTGGAATGGCCGGACCAAAACCTATATTGCAGTGCGACATGGCCGACACCGAATCCCGACCGCGCCGCCGCGCCACCACGCCCCTCCCCCTCCCCCGCGAAGTCGCATTGCTGTTGCAGGGGGGCGGCGCGCTCGGCTCCTTCCAGGCTGGCGTCTATCAACGGCTCGATGAACTGGGGGTCGATGTCAGCTGGGTCGCGGGCATTTCGATCGGCGCGGTCAATGCCGCGATCATCGCCGGCAACCCGCCCCACCGCCGTCTGAGCCAGCTCAAGAAATTCTGGCTGACCGTCTCGGGCGGCATGCCCAACATGATCCTGCCGGAAATCGACCATATCCGCGAGGCCGCCCATCTGATGGCCGCCGGCACGGTCGCGACCCTGGGCGTGCCCGGCATGTTCCGCCCGCGCCTGTGGCCCGCGCCGCTGATGCCGGAAGGATCGGCCGGCGCGATCAGCTTCTATGACAGCGCGCCCTTGAAGGACACGCTCGACGCCTGCGTCGACTGGGATCTGCTCAATGACGGCCCGGTCCGCCTGTCGGTCGGCGCGGTCGACGTCGAAAGCGGCAATTTCGCTTATTGGGACACGCGCGGACCGGGTGGCAACACCCGCATCGACGCGCGCCATATCATGGCCTCGGGCGCGCTGCCGCCGGGCCTGCCGCCAGTCGAGATCGATGGGCGCTGGTATTGGGATGGCGGCATCGTCTCCAACACCCCGCTCGCCCATGTGCTCAATCACCAGACCGACGACATGCTGGTGTTCCAGGTCGATCTCTTCCCGGCCGAAGGGCCGATGCCGCGCCAGATGACCGACGTCTATTCGCGCATGAAGGACATTCAATATAGCAGCCGCACTCGCCAGGTGACGGACCAGTATCTCCAGCTGCGCCGCGAACATGGCGCGATCAAGGCGCTGCTCGACAAGCTGCCGCCCGAGTTGCAGGACGGAGCCGAGGCGCAGAAGCTGCGCGAAATGCTGGACGGTGGCTCGGTCAACATCGTCCACCTCATCTACCGCACCCGCGCCTGGGAAAGCGGCGCCAAGGATTTCGAATTCTCCCGCTCGACCATGCTCGACCATTGGGCCCAGGGTCGCGAGGCGGTGGAGGACGTGATGCACAAGGGCGACCTCATCGCCCGCAACATCCTCGACGGCAAAAGCGCCACCTTCGATCTCGACGAACCCGATCATCTCAAGGAGAAAAAGGCATGACCACCCTCGCTGGCAAGACCGCCCTGATCACCGGTTCCACCTCGGGCATCGGGCTTGCCTATGCCAAGGCGCTGGCCGGCGAAGGCGCCAATGTCGTGATCAATGGCTTTGGCGATGCGGATGGAATCGAGAAGGAACGGCTCGGCCTTGAAGCCCTCTCGGGCGCCAAGGCGCTCTACAGCGGCCATGACCTGACCAAGGTCGATCAGATCGAGGCGATGATGAAGGAAGCGGCCGATGCCTTCGGCGGCATCGACATCCTCATCAACAATGCCGGCATGCAGCATGTCGCCCCGGTCGAGGAGTTTCCGCTCGACAAATGGGATCTCATCATCGCGCTGAACCTCAACGCCGCCTTCCACACCACGCGCCTTGCCATTCCTTACATGAAGGACAAGAAGTGGGGCCGGATCATCCAGACCGCCTCGGCCCACTCGCTGGTCGCCTCCCCCTTCAAGAGCGCCTATGTGACGGCCAAGCATGGCCTCAACGGCTTCACCAAGACGGTTGCGCTGGAAGTCGCCACCTTCGGCATCACCGCCAACTGCATCTCGCCCGGCTATGTCTGGACTCCGCTGGTCGAAAACCAGATTCCCGACACGATGAAGGCGCGGAACATGACCCGCGAGCAGGTGATGAACGACGTGCTGCTCGCCGGCCAGCCGACCAAGCAGTTCGTCACCGCCGAACAGGTCGCCGCCACTGCCCTCTATCTCTGCAGCGACGCCGCCGCCCAGGTAACCGGCGCCAATCTCTCGATCGACGGCGGCTGGACCGCCCAATAAGCGCCATCGCCCGGTCGATATGACCGGGCACGCAATTGACTCCCTTTCCCCCTTGGCCGCGAACTGACGGTCAAAAGGGGAAGAGGATCCATGGCGCCAGACCAGTGCCGCATCACCGATCAGGTCGCCATCGTCACCGGCGGCGGTGCCGGCATCGGCCGCGCCATCGCGCTCGCCCTGGCAGAAGCCGGCGCCGACATCGTCATTGCCGACATCATCCCCGAACGCGGCGCGGAAGTGGCGGCGCGCGTTGCGGAGCATGGCCGCGCCTGCCTCGCCATCCCGACCGACATGGCCCAGCCCGATCAGGTCGCGGCAATGGTGGACGCGGCCCAGGCCCGCTTCGGCCGCATCGACATCCTCGTCAACAATGTCGGCGGCGTCGGGCGCAAGAGCTTCCTCGACCAGAGCCAGAACAGCTGGCGCCGCCATATCGACCTCAACCTCGTCTCGATGCTCGCCGCCACCTCGGCCGGCGTGCCGCACATTATCGCGGGCGGACGCGGCGGCGCCATCATCAACGTCTCCAGCATCGAAGGATCGCGCGCCGCGCCCGGCTATGCCGTCTATGCCGCCTGCAAGGCGGGGATGAACAATTTCACCCGGACCATGGCGCTGGAGCTGGCCGATCATGGCATCCGCGTGAACGCGATCGCGCCCGATTTTACGACGACGCCGGGCACGCGCGGCAATCCCCCCGGCCCTGTGGACGAAGCGACATGGTTCCCCGTGCCACCCGCCATGGCCGATGCCACCGCCCGCCGCATCCCGCTACGCCGTCCCGGCATCGACCGCGAATGTGGCCAGGCCGCCCTGTTCCTCGCTTCGCCGATGAGCAGCTACATCACCGGCACCATATTGCCGGTCGACGGCGGCAGCTGGGCCTCGTCCGGCTGGGTCCGCAATCTCGCCCGCCAATGGGTGCTGGTCGAACCGCATGGAGTGTCCGACGCATGAAGATCAACGTCCCCCTGCCCTTCGACCATGCCGACCTGCCCGACGAGTTCGGCACGATGGCCGCGGTCGCCGAAATCGGCCGCACGATCGAGCGGGCCGGCTTCCACGCCGGCCTCGTCACCGACCATCCGGTGCCGACCGGCCGCTGGCTCGACGCCGGTGGCCATCATGCCCAGTCGCCCTTCGTCATGCTGGCCCTGCTCGCCGCCCATACCACGACCCTGCGGCTGCAGACCGGCATCCTCGTCCTGCCCTATCGCAACCCCTTCATCGTCGCGCGCGACATCACCACGCTCGACGCCTTCGCCGGCGGCCGGGTGACGCTCAGCGTGGGCGCGGGCTATCTCAAGGGCGAATATCGCGCGCTCGGCGTGGACTTCGACCAGCGCAACGAGTTGATGGACGAATATCTGCGCGCCATCCGCGCCGCCACCAACGGCGAAGAGTTTGTCTTCGAGGGTAGCGGCTATCAGGCGTTCGGCAACCGCATCATCCCCGGATCGCCGCAAAAGCCCGGCCTGCCCCTCTATGTCGGCGGCAATGCCAAGCGCGCGATCCGCCGCGTGGTCGATCTCGCCGATGGCTGGAACCCCTTCTTCACCGCCGGCGGCGGCGTCAACAGCGCCACCACCCGCACCGCCGCGATGGAGAATGAGGCCGATCTTCAGGCCGGCATCGCCTATATGCGCGACTATGCGGCACAGGTCGGCCGCACCGACCTGCCCGATGTGATCCTGGGCGGCGTCAACAAGCCGGGCGAGGATCTCTCCAACCAGCAGATCGTCGACCGCATCGGCATCTATGCGGAATTGGGCGTCACCGCCTGCGGCGTCACGGTCAAGGGCCGCACCCGTTCGCAATGGTGCGACAATGCCGCCCGCATCGGCGAAGAGGTGATCGCGAAAATCTAGGGGACGCCGATCACCGTTTCGGGCTGCTCGGGATAGGCGCGCAGCAGCGCGTTGCACAGCGCCGTGGCAGCACTAGCCCGCTTGTCGGCCGGGCGCACTGTCACGGCGCTGCCGCTCCAGATCACCGCCGCGTCGCCGCGCCGATGCAGGCGCATCTCCAGTTCGGTGCGTTCCAGCGCCACATGGCGCGTCTTGCCGGATGGCACCGCCAGCGAGAAGCTCGATCCCACCGCGCCGGACACGCCGCCGGGCATCAGGTCGGAATTGCTCTTCTCGACCTTGCCGGTCCCGGTCCCGACCTCGGACGCGCGAATGACCAGTTCCATGACCAGCGCGGCATGGCCATCGTCCAGCAGGGTGAAGCCCTTGTCCGACAGGGCCAGGGTGGCCGCATCGACAAAGGCGTCGGCAGCGCCCGCCTGCCCGCTCGCATCTTCCTGCATGGACACCGATATGGTGCCGCCGCTGGGCACATCCGCCGCCGATGCCATCGTCGGCAGCAGCATCGCCGCTGCAACCATCAGCATGGATCGCGCCCATTTCCGCGTGCCAGGCAATCGCTTCTGATCCATCAAGGCTCGATCATCCATCCCAAGCCGAACAGGTCGGCGACCAACACCCCTAAGCCTAGCCGAGCAGCAGCCTGCCGACAATCGCGCTCCCTCACCGGTCCGCCGCTCCAATCTCACACGATATTCATTTGCCTTCCCGCGCATGGCATGACAGCGGCGGAGCATGACGAACCGATCGCCCCGCCATCCGCTCCTGATCGCGCTGCTGCGCTGCAAGCCGGTGCTCGACTTCATCGGCGACGATCCCGACGCGAAACCGCTCGCCCGCAATATCGGCCTGTTCCAGCTGACCACGCTGGGCGTCGGTGCGACCATCGGCACCGGCATCTTCGTGGCGCTGACGACCGCCGTGCCCGAAGCGGGGCCGGCCGTAACCCTGTCCTTCGTCATAGCCGGCATCACCGCCGCGCTGACCGCGCTCTGCTATGCCGAAATGGCCTCGGCCGTGCCGGCGTCAGGCTCCTCCTATTCCTATGCCTATGCGACCATGGGCGAACTCGCCGCCTTCCTGATCGGCAGTTGCCTGCTGCTGGAATATGGCGTCTCCGCCTCCGCCATCGCCGTGGGATGGGGGCAGTATCTCAACGAGCTTCTGTCAATCAGCACCGGCTGGCGCCTGCCCGACATCATCGCCCGGCCGCCCGGTGCAGGCGGCATCGTCAACCTGCCCGCCGTGCTGCTGGTGGGCCTGTGCCTCATCCTGCTGCTGCGCGGCACGCGGGAATCGACCACCGCCAACGCCATATTGGTGATCGCCAAGCTGGCCGTGCTGGCGCTATTCGTCGCCGTTGCGCTCGCCCATTTCCAGCCTACCAACTTCCATCCCTTCGCGCCCAGGGGCATGGTCGGCATCGGCGCTGCGGCCTCCTCCATCTTCTTTTCCTATATCGGCATCGACGCAGTCTCGACCGCCGGCGAGGAAGTGCGCAATCCGCGCCGCGACCTGCCGCTCGCGATCATCCTGTCGCTGCTGATCGTCACCGCCGCCTATATATTGGTCGCGGTCGCGGCGATCGGCGCCCAGCCCTGGACCGAATTTGCCGGGCAGGAAGCGGGCCTGGCCGTCATCCTCCACAATCTCACCGGCGCGGGCTGGCCGGCGGTGATCCTGTCGCTGGGCGCCATCGCCTCGATCTTCAGCGTCACTTTGGTGGTGATCTACGGCCAGACCCGCATCCTCTATGCCATGGGCCGCGACGGGCTGCTGCCCGCCTTTTTCTGCCGGGTCGATCCGGTGCGCCATGTGCCGCGCCAGAATACATGGATCGTCGCGATCGGCGTCGCCCTGCTCGCCGCCTTCGTGCCATTGGACGTGCTGGTCAACCTCACCAGCATGGGCACGCTGATCGCCTTTGCCACCGTGTCGATCGGCGTCATCATCCTGCGCCGCACCCGGCCGGACCTGCCGCGCGGCTACAAGGTGCCCTTCTATCCGGTCCTGCCGATCGCCAGCACGCTCTTCTGCGCCTATCTGATCTTCGGCCTGCCGGCCGACACCTATGCGCTGTTCGCAGCCTGGGTTGGTGCGGCCGCCCTGCTCTATTTCAGCTATTCGATGCGGCGTTCGGCACTGGCCCAGCGCTGACCGTTTACCTCCGCGATACCCTCGGCATGAAGATGATCGGGTCGATATCCAGCACCGGCTTTACCGGGGCCGGCGCAGCGACCTTGGCCATGAAATCCGCCGCCGCCATCTGCTCGATCGGCAGCGAGGGATGCAGCCGATCCCTGGTCACCGTCACCAGCCCGCCCAGGCTGGTCATGCCGAACAGCTTCTGGGCAAAGGCATAAGGCAGGCGGATGCATCCATGGCTGGCCGGATAGCCCGGATTATGCCCGGCATGCAGCGCAATGCCATCCCAGGTCAGCCGCTGCATGAAGGGCATGGGCGCATTGCTGTAGAGGTTGGAGCGGTGCCACTGATTCTTCTGCAGGATCGGATAGTCGCCGGTCGGCGTGCTGTGCCCGGCCATGCCGGTCGACACGCTCGCCATGCCGACCAGCCGGTTACCGCTATAGACATGGGCCATCTGCCGATCGATGCTGATGACCAGATGGATCGGCCCGTCGAGCGGCCCTTCCTCCAGCCAGCGATAGCCACCCGGCGCCAGCGCACCAGCCTTGGCCGCCGGCCGCGCGCGCTTGACCGGCGCGGCCGCCTGCACCGGCAGCGACAGCGCGCCGACAAGCAGGAACAGGCTGGAAAGGCCGAAACGGGCGAAGGACATGAATCCCTTCTTAAGCATGCGCCACACCCGCGCCAGCCCTCAAATCATCCCCATCCCGCCCCGCGACGGGACAGCATCGTCAGATCAGCAGCAGTTGCGCCACCGGCGAAAAACTGCGCCGGTGCAGCGGCGTCGGACCATGCTCACGCAGCGCCGCCATATGCTTGGCGCTGCCATAGCCCTTGTTGCTCTCCCAGCCATAATGCGGATGGTCGGCCGCCGCCGCGATCATGATCCGGTCGCGCTCTTCCTTGGCCAGGATCGACGCAGCGGCGATCGACAGGCATTTGGCGTCGCCCTCCACCACCGCGGTCGAGGCCCAGCGCCAGTTGGGGCAGCGATTGCCATCCACCAACACATGGGCGCACTCCTGCGACAGCGCCTCGACAGCGCGGGTCATGGCCAGCATCGTCGCCCATAATATGTTGAGTTCGTCGATCTCGGCTACGCTGGCGATACCAAGGCCCCAGCACAGCGCACGAGCCTTGACCTCCCCCTCCAGCGCAGCCCGCCTTTTGGCGGTCAGTTTCTTGGAATCATTGAGGCCCTCGGGGCAATCCTCCTGTCGCAGGATGACGGCCGCCGCGACCACCGGCCCCGCCAGCGGCCCGCGCCCGGCCTCATCCACCCCGGCGACCAGACCGGGATGATGGATCAGTTCATGCGCAAAATCAGGCATAGGCGTGGAAGCCGAAGGGATTGCCCATCGGGCCATGGCCCGCGCCAAGCCCCGGCGCCAGAGCCAATGCCTCGCGCACATATTTGCGGCCACGCTCGACCGCCTCGATCAGGTCCAGCCCCTGCCCCAGGCCAGTCGCGATCGCGCTCGCCAGGGTGCAGCCGGTGCCATGGCTGTGCCGCGTGTCGATCCGCGCATTGCTCCACGCCTTGCGCACGCCCTGAGGCCCGATCAGCCGGTCGGTCAGCATCGGCCCCTCGCCATGGCCGCCCTTGGCCAGCACATGGGTGGCGAAACGGATCGCGATTTCCTCGCCGCCCAGCGCCGCCAGTTCGGGGATATTGGGCGTCACCAGCGTGGCGATGGCCATCAGCCGCTCGAACGCCGCGATCGTCACATCGTCGGCCAGCAGCGATCCGCTGGTCGCGACCATGACGGGGTCGAAGACGATCGGCACATGCTCCAGCAGCGCCAGCCGCTCGGCCACCGCTGCCGCCGTCTGCGCCGAACCGATCATGCCGATCTTGACCGCGTCGACGCCGATGTCGGCGATGCAGCTTTCCATCTGCGCCAGCACCATCTCGGTCGGCACCGGGTGGACGCCCTGGACACCCAGCGTGTTCTGCGCGGTGATCGCGGTGATCGCGGTCATGGCATGGCCGCCCAGCAACGTGACCGTCTTGATATCCGCCTGAATACCGGCGCCGCCGCCGCTGTCCGACCCGGCAATGATGAGAATGCGGGGCACGCTCATCCCTTGAACTTGCGCTCCGTGGAGGCGGGGTTGTCCGCCAGCGCCTTGCCCATCCGGGTCGGCCGATCCATCAGTTCGCCGCCGCAATTGGGGCAGCGATCGTCCAGCGCTTCCGCGCAGGGCGCGCAATAAGTGCATTCGAACGAGCAGATGAACGCGCCGGGCTCATCGGCCGGCAGGTCGGTGCCGCAGCGTTCGCAATCAGGGCGCATCTCAAGCATCAGGCCGCCGCCTTCTCGACCGCGGCGCAGATCCGCTCGACCACGTCCTTGACCTGATCCTCGCGGTCGCCTTCGGCCATGACGCGGATCACCGGTTCGGTGCCCGACGGGCGGATGACCAGCCGGCCCGACCCGTTCAGTTCCGCCTCGGCTTGGGCGATCACCCGCTGCACCGCTTCATCCTCCAGCGGCTTGCCGCCGGCGAAGCGGACATTCTTGAGCAATTGGGGCACCGGATCGAACTGGTGCAGCGTCTCGCTCGCCGGCTTGCCCGAGCGGACCAAAGCGGCCAGCACCTGCAGCGCCGCCACCGTGCCGTCGCCGGTCGTCGCATAGTCCGACAGGATCATGTGGCCGGACTGTTCGCCGCCGACATTGAAGCCGCCTTCGCGCATCCGCTCCAGCACATAGCGATCGCCCACCTTCGTCCGCTCCAGGCCGATGCCCTGCCCGGTCAGGAAACGTTCGAGGCCAAGGTTCGACATGATCGTCGCCACCAGCCCACCGCCGCGCAGCGTGCCGGCGCGGGCGAAATTGGATGCGATCAGCGCCATGATCTGGTCGCCGTCGACAATCTGGCCCTTTTCATCGACCACGATCAGCCGGTCGGCATCGCCGTCCAGCGCAATGCCGATGTCAGCGCCGGAGGAGACGACCGTTTCCTGGCACAGCAGCGGCGCGGTCGATCCGCAGCCGTCATTGATATTGGTGCCGTTGGGCGTGACGCCCACGGCGACCACTTCTGCGCCCAATTCCCAGAAGGCCGACGGCGCGACCTGATAGGCGGCGCCATTGGCGCAATCGACCACGATCTTGAGTCCGTCGAGCCGCAGGTCGGCGGGGAAGCTGGACTTGACCGCATGGATATAGCGGCCACGCGCATCCTCGACCCGGCGGGCGCGGCCGATATCCTTGGACGCGGCCAGCGGCACGTCCTGGTTCAGCAGCGCCTCGATCTTCAGCTCATCCTCGTCCGACAGCTTGTAGCCATCCGGGCCGAACAGCTTGATGCCATTGTCATAATAGGGATTGTGGCTGGCCGAGATCATGACGCCCAGGTCGGCGCGCATCGAATGGGCCAGCATGGCGACGGCCGGCGTCGGGATCGGCCCGAACTGGACCACGTCCATGCCGACCGCGGTGAAGCCCGCGACCAGCGCATTTTCGACCATATAGCCCGACAGGCGGGTATCCTTGCCGATCACCACCCGATGGCGATGGCTGCCGCGCTGGAAATGGGTGCCGGCCGCCATGCCGACCTTCATCGCCAATTGCGGCGTCATCGGCCACTGGTTGGTGCGACCACGAATACCGTCAGTGCCGAAATATTGTCTGCTCATGCGATCCTGCCCCAGGGCGGCTATGGGTAAAACTCACCTCCCCCATAGCAATCTTTGATCGACTTTCCACCGCTGTCCCGGCATCGCGGCCGCATGGAAAATTTCAATGCCGCCGTCGATGCGCTGTCCAGTGCCGTCTTCTTCAAGGTTCCCCTGTTCGGCGCGCAGATCGAGCTGATCGTGCTCTATCTGGCGCTCCCCATGCTGTTCTTCACCATCTGGCTGGGCTTCCCCAATGTCACCCAGGTCGGCCGGGCGATCCGCATCCTGCGCAGCCAGCCGCATGAGGGCGAGGCGAAGGGCGATGTCAGCCAGTGGGGCGCGCTCTCCACCGCCCTGTCCGGCACCATTGGCCTCGGCAATATCGCCGGCGTCGCGGTGGCGCTGACCATGGGCGGGCCGGGCGCGATATTGTGGATGTTCATCATCGGCTGGTTCGCGATGACGGTGAAGATGGCGGAGGTCACGCTGGGCCTCAAATATCGCGTCTTCGACGAGCGCGGCCATGTCCATGGCGGGCCGATGTATGTACTCAAAGCCGTCGGCGCAGCGCGCGGCTGGCCGAAGATCGGCCTGGTTCTGGGCGGCGCCTATGCCTTCTTCGCCCTGTTCGGCGCGATCCCGATGGTGCAGGTGAACCAGAGTTTCGCCCAGGTGAAGGTGGTCACCGGCATGACCAATGGCTGGGCCTATGGCGTGTTCATCGCGGCCGCCGTCGCGCTGGTGACGATGGGCGGCGCGGCCTGGCTGGGCGAAGTGTCGAAGCGCCTGACCCCGCTCAAGGTCACCGTCTATCTGGGCGGCGTCGCGGCGATCCTGATCCTGCATGCCGACGCCATTCCCGGCGCGCTGGCGCTGATCTGGCACGGCGCCTTTTCCAGCGATGCGGCCACCGGCGGGGCGATCGGCGCCTTTGTCGCGGGCATGCGCCGCGCGGTCTTCGCCAGCGAGGCGGGCGTCGGCTCCGCCGTCATGGCGCACAGCCTGGCCCGTGCCCGCCATCCGGTGTCCGAAGGGCTTGTCGCGCTGCTGGAGCCGCTGCTCGGCACGATGATCGTCTGCGCGCTGGGTGGGCTGGCGCTGGTGGTAGCAGGCACCTGGAATAACGGGCTGGAGGGCATCGCCATCACGTCGGCCGCCTTTGCCAAGGTGTCGCCCTGGTTCCCCTGGCTGCTCGCCGTCGTCGTCTTCCTCTTCGCCTATTCGACACTGGTCGCCTGGGGCTTCTATGGTCTTCAGGCCTGGGGCTATCTGTTCGGCAATGGCCCCCGCGCCCAATGGGTCTACAAGATCCTCTATGTCGTCGCCCTGCCCCCGGCCGCCGCGATCGACCTTGGCCGGGTGGTCGGCATCGTCGACAGCAGCTTCTTCCTGATGGCGATCCCCAATGTCATCGCCCTCTATCTGTGCGCCGGCGAACTGCGCCGCGACGTGAAGGCCTATCTGGCGGAACAGGCTTAACTTCGCACATTTCCCGCACATTCTGACATAATATTGCGGGGCCGCGATCCTATCGGAAAGCGGCCCCGTTCTTATAGCATGAGCTTAACCAGATA
The DNA here is from genome assembly GCF_056790315.1 of Sphingobium sp. VMM. Lineage (NCBI taxonomy): Bacteria > Pseudomonadati > Pseudomonadota > Alphaproteobacteria > Sphingomonadales > Sphingobiaceae > Sphingobium > Sphingobium sp. VMM. The sequence continues at coordinate 89,198 of NZ_JBXGSI010000020.1, read as the reverse complement.
GGACAGAAACGAAAAAGGCCCCGCCTGTCGGCGGAGCCTCTTCGATCGTGCAGACGGTGGGGCGTCAGATCTTGTCGCCGAGCGCACCCTTGACCGAGCCAGCCACATCCTGGGCCGTACCCTTCGCCTTCTGCAGCTTGCCTTCGGCTTCCAGGCGTTCATTATCCGTGGCCTTGCCGATCGCTTCCTTCGTGGCACCGGCGGCCTTGTTGCCCGCAGCCTTCACCTTGTCGGTCAGTTCACCCATATGGTTTCTCCTTGGAAGTGGCTTTCCCCCTGTCAACCATCGGACTGGGGAAAGGTTTCCATCGAAACGCGGGCGTCACGACAAAATCAGGGCTTGATCCCGTAGCGGGCATAGACGGCGTCGATGCGCGGATCGATGCGGCGGGCGACCGCGATTTCCGCGTCCCCCTCGCTCGCTCGGCCCAGCCTGTGCAGCACGATGCCGCGCATGTAGCGGCTTGGCTCCTTGCCCGGTTCCTGCGCGACGACGACGTCCAGGTCGCGCAGCGCATCGTCGAACCGGCCCATGCGGAACCACAGCATCGCCCGGCTGTCGAGCGCGGCCATGCTGCCCGAACTCAGCTCCACCGCCTTGGTGCAATCCTGCATCGCGCTGTCCAGTTCGACATTGCGCGATCCCTTGACCCAGCAACGCTCGTTGAACAAGCCGGTCATGCCTGGCTTTTCCGCCAGTTGCGCATCGATGATCTCGATCGCCTTGGCCGGATCGCCATAGGTGCCGAGCAGCGTCGCCTTGAAGCTGCGATAGCTATCTCGCGCCTCGCCACCGATCGCGATCTTGGCGTCGACCATGCCGATCGCATCGTCCAGCTTGCCGCTTTCCGCCAGATAGGTCGCGACCGTGCCGACCGCCGCGCCCGACGCCGGGTCGAGCTGGCGCGCCATGCGGCCATCGGCCAGCGCGCCGGTCACGTCGCCGGTCTGGAACCGGCGATAGGCACGCTGCAGATAGAGGTCGACGTCGGGCTTGATTCCGATCGCCTTGTCGAGATCGACCAGCGCATTCTTGTAGTCGCCAATGCCCCAGCGGAAATTGCTGCGACTGGAATAGCCGGTCGCATCCTCCGCATCGGCGGCGATCGCCTTGGCAAAGGTCGCCTCGACCGCCTTGGACTGCGGCCAGGCGGCGATGGTCGCCGGGCTGTAATCCCACAAATAGGTCGGCTTGGCCGGGCCAATCACATGTGGCGACATCGCCTGCACCGTGGCCAGCGCGTCGCGCTCGTCAGGCAGGCGGTCGGCCGCGATCTCGACGCCGGTGGCGTCGGTCCGCTCCTCGACATCCAGCACGCCGTCCTTCAGCTGCACGGTCCGGCGCAGGTCATAGCCGGCCACCGTCTTGCTAAGCCCCTGCTCGCCTTCGATCGCATAGCCCTTGCCGCCCTGGGGCAGGCGCAGGCGCAGATGATAGCGGATGCCGATCGGCGCGCTCGTCGCCACCGGAATCGCCAGCCAGGCGGGGCGTGCCCGGTCCGGCGCGAAGCTGATCTCGTCGATCAGCTTGCTGGCGTCGCGGCGATAGCGCCGGTCGCTGAGCTTCCAGGGCGAGCTGGTGACGCCATGGGCGGTGAAGGTGACGGTGGCCAAAGCCGCATCGGTGGTGACGCCGACCTGGCTATATTGGGCGGTGCCGACCTGCTCGCTGAAGAAGCCCTGCACCATCTCGTCCCGCCGCTTGGCATCCATCTGACCAAGGCCAGTGCTGATCATGGTGGCGATCTGCCCGCGCAGCACCGCCTTGGCATCGAACACGGTCGGCAGCTTCTCATGCCCGCTCTCGTCCGCCTCGACACTGACGTCGATCGTCGGCCGGGCATTGGCATGGGTCTGGATCGGCATCAGTTCAGCCCCGGCGGTCCGCACTGGCAGCACCGATCCGAAGCGCGGCGTATCGCCGATATCCTCCAGTCGCGATCCCAGCCCGGTGCCGTCGAGCCAGTAGGATTGGCCATCGATCACCGCACGCACCAGCACATGGTCGAAGGCCGCGGCCGTGGGCAGCCGTTCCGGCACGGAATCGCCCAGGGTCGAACTGGCCAGCACCGGCTCCGCCTCGATCCCCAGTCCGCGCAACAGCGAAAGCAGCAGCAGCGTCTTCGCCTTGCAGTCGCCATAGCGCAGCGTCCAGGTCTCGGCCGGCTTCTGCGGGACATAATTGCCGCCATTCATGCCGACCATCAGATAGCGGACATGGTCCTGCACCAGTTGCAGCGCAGCCGCCGCCTTGTCCTTCGGCGATCCCGGCAGCACCTTGAGCTTGGCCAGTTCGCCCGCCAGCGGCGATCCATCGGCGATCAGCCCGTCGGTCGCATAGAGCGGCGCCATCGTCTTCGATACATCGGCCCAGCTGGCGAAGGTCGACAGTTCGAACAGCGGCGGATGGGTGAAGCGGGTCGGCGCGTCGGCCGGCATTTCCGGCTGCTTGGCCAGCGGCACCGCAAAGCTCAGCTCGGTGAGGCCGCCCTTCTTGACCGGCTTGGCATCGACGCCGCTCGCCAGCAGCTTCCAGCGCGGCGCATCCGCATCGTCCCACAGCAGGCGGACCCGGCCATAGCCCAGCCGCAGCGGCGCGGCCGGCAGGGCCGAGACATTCTGGACATGGCCGCCCAGCGCATCATCCTTGCTGGTGGTCGAATAGCGCAGCCGCACCACATCGCCCACCTGCACCCCCTCGACCGCCATGGTCGCGGTCAGGATGCCGCTGATCTGCAGCGCCTCCAGCCCCTGCTCGCGGCGCAGCACGGTGAATTTCTTGCCGCTGGCCAGCGCATCGATCACCTGATCGCCGCGCAGGATCGACAGTTCATGGATGATGAGGTCGCCCTTGTCCGGCGCCCAGGGCAGCGTCAGCGACGACAATTGGGTCAGCGCCTCGGCCGAACCAGCGCGGGTGGCGATGTCGGCATAGTTCCACAACTGGCCCTTCTCGACCCGCTGCTGGCTGTCGAGGATCATCATCGAGGGCGGATCGCCATCAGCCGCCAGCTTGGGCATCGCCGCCTTGTCGATCCAGCCGGGGGCCGGCTGATACAGCGGCACCTCTCCGGCAAAGGCAGGCGCCACAACCGTCATGGCCGCCGAAGCCGCCAACCACCCAAAATGTCTCATTTCCCCCCGAACTTCCTTTTGCACTAAGCCCCGTTTGACCGAAGGCTATGGCATCGCGGCGAAGCGCTCAAGGGGAAGCATCACGCGCAAAGAAAAAGGGGCCGGAAAACCGGCCCCTTCTCGAAATTCGCGGCAGTCGCGAAGCGGATTAGCGCTTCGAGAACTGGAAGCTGCGGCGGGCCTTCGCCTTGCCGTACTTCTTACGCTCGACGACGCGGCTGTCGCGGGTCAGGAAGCCTTCGGCCTTGACCGCGCTGCGCAGCGCCGGCTCATACTTCGACAGAGCCTGGGCGATGCCGTGCTTGACCGCACCGGCCTGGCCCGACAGACCGCCGCCCTTGACGGTGGCGATCACGTCATACTGACCTTCACGGTCGGTGACGCCGAAGGGCTGGTTGATGACCAGACGCAGGGTCGGGCGAGCGAAATAGACTTCCTGGTCACGGCCGTTGACCGTGATCTTGCCGGTGCCGGGCTTCACCCACACGCGGGCCACGGCGTCCTTGCGGCGGCCGGTGGCATAGGCGCGGCCGAGGCCGTCGATTTCCTGGGCACGCAGCGGAGCCGAGGGCTGGACCGGCGCGGCAGCGACGGGCGCTTCGCCTTCGACGGCAGCCGGGGCAGCGGCAGGAGCGGCAGTGGCCAGCGACGCGAGGTCGGACAGGGACTGACGGTTATCGGACATTATGCACCCACCTTGTTCTTGCGGTTGCGCGACGCGAAGTCGAGCACTTCGGGGTTCTGGGCTTCATGCGGATGCTCGGTGCCGGCGAAGATGCGCAGGTTGCGCATCTGCTGGCGGCCCAGCGGACCACGGGGGATCATACGCTCGACGGCCTTTTCCAGGACGCGCTCGGGGAAACGACCTTCCAGGATCTTCTGGGGAGTGGTTTCCTTGATGCCGCCGGCATAACCGGTGTGCTTGTAGTAAACCTTGTCGGTCAGCTTGCGGCCGGTGAACTTGACCTTGCCCGCGTTGATGATGATGACATTGTCACCGCAATCGACATGGGGGGTGAAGCTCGGCTTGTGCTTGCCGCGCAGGATATTCGCCACAGTCGAAGCGAGACGACCCACGACCAGCCCTTCGGCGTCGATCAGGATCCACTTCTTTTCGACCGTTGCCGGGGTTGCCGGCTTGGTGGTCTTCATCAGCGCCTTCATGGTGCCAATTCTCCAAGAATGAACAGTGAACCAGCTACCCAGGGGTCGCCGGAAGATGGGCGCTAATGACGTTTGGGGGCCGACAAGTCAAGAGATTCGGCGGCTTTCACGACGGGTAAAATAATACCACTCACTTGCCGGCAGCGGTCAGGCTCCGCTTTTCGGTCAGCGTCTGGGCGCCCAGGGTCAGGGTGCGCTCCTGCGCATCGACCAGTCCCGTCTGTGCCGACACGATATAGCGCATCGCGACATGGGCGCCCTCCCCCTGCAGATCCTCCTGCAAGGTCAGGCGGTTGCCGTCATGGGCGGCAAGGACGGAATCACCCTCCACTGCGACGGCGCGCCCCAGCGGCGGGCCGGCCATGGTGCGCACGCCACGCGGCCTGGCATCGTCAACTTCGCTGTCAACGAACAGCAGCAATGGCTGCACCTCGCCCGACAGCAGCGCCAGCCGCCCTTCGGGCGTCAGCCCGTCGAGCAAGGCCAAGACGTTCTTCGCCGTGCGCTGCCCCGCACTGCCCTCCGGCGCCCTCGCGACCATGGCGTTGAGCGCCTTTTCCATCGTGGCGCGCACATCATCGATATTGTCGAGGCTGACAATCTTGCCATGGGCATCGAGGCGGAAGCGATGCTCCACCCCGATCAGCGGCGAGAGGGCCGCGCGATAGGCGTCCGCCCCCGCACCGGGCGCATCGCTGTCCAGGCTGCGCAGCGTGACATGCAGGATGTAACCGTCCCCTGCCTTTTCGAAGCGCAATATCCGGTCGGCCCAGAACAGGCTGTCGCGCCCGTCGACCGGCCGATGCTGTTCGATGCGATAGAGCAGATCCTGCCCGGTCGGCGGCGCGAAGCCGATCGCGACCGGGGCGGCCAGCGCCGGCGAGGCGAGCGCCAGCGACAGGAAGGCGATAACCCGCTTCATGCCAGTTGCTCCGCGACCCAGGCGGCAAAGGGCGGATGGGCGGCATCGACCGGCAGCGCCAAGATCGCCGGCACATCATAATCGTGCAGCTGCGCGATCCGGGCCATCAGCGCGGCGCGCCGGTCGGCGCTGGTCTTGAACAGGACCGGGACTTCGGCGCCTTCTTCCACCTTGCCCTGCCATTCATAGATGGAGGTGCAGGGGCCGAGGATATTGGCGCAGGCGGCCAGCCTCTCCTCGACCAGCGTGCGGGCGACGGCACGCGCCTGCTCGGCCGATCCGAACAGGCTGTAGACCAGCACGACCCCACTCATGCCCGGCGCGATCCCACGGCATGGGCGCCCCATGCGGCCGAGGCCACCACCAGCGCGCCGACCGCCTGGTGCAGCACGGCCAGCGGCAGGGCGATGCCGCTGATGACGGTGGCGATGCCCAGCAGCACCTGCGTGCCGACCGCCGCATTGATCGCGATCGACGCGCCGCGATGGCCCGCCGCCTTGGCCTTGCGCGCCAGGATGATCAGCATCGCCGCCGCCCCCCACGCCCACCAGCGGTGGATGAAATGGACCAGATAGGGATCGCTGGAGACGGTCGCCCAGAGCGAACCGAGCCACATGATCCCTTCGGGCACCAGATGGTCGTTCATCAGCGGCCAGGTGCTGGAGACATAGCCGGCGTCGAGGCCGGCGGTGAAGGCGCCGAACATCAGCTGGACCAGCAGCACCAACAGGGTCGCCAGCGCAAAGGGCTGCAACGCGGCGGGCCGGGCATAGGGATTGCGCGCCAACAGGTCGAGCGCGGTCCAGATCAGCCCGCCGATGATGAAGAGCGCGGTCAGCAGATGCACCGCCAGCCGATAATGGCTGACATCGGTGCGCACCGACAGGCCCGACTTCACCATCCACCAGCCGATCGCGCCCTGCAACCCGCCCAGCGCCAGCAGTGCGACCAGGCGCCAACCATAGCCGGCCGGGATCGCCCGCCGCGCCGCGAACCAGATCAACGGCAGGGCAAAGGCGACGCCGATCAAGCGGCCGAGCAGCCGGTGCAGCCATTCCCAGAAGAAGATGAACTGGAAGGCGGCCAGGCTCATGCCCTTGTTGATCTCCTTATATTCGGGGATCTGCTGATAGTCGCGAAACGCCTCCATCCACTGGTCATGGGTCAAGGGCGGGATCGCGCCGGTGATCGGCTTCCACTGGGTGATCGACAGGCCGGATTCGGTAAGGCGCGTGATGCCGCCCACCACCACCATGCAGAAGACCAGCGCCGCCACGATGAGCAGCCAGCGGGCAATGGCAACGGGACGCGGAGCCGCGCTGAACGCGGTCGGGGAAGAACGTGTCATGCCCGGTCCATGCGCCCATGCCGCCCCCTATTCAAGAGGCACGGACTGGGACAAAAGGTCATGGGGCTGCCATCGCCGGGGGATACAAATCGACGCACGGGCGTCTCCCACCAACGCATTGCAACGACAGGGTTATGATGAGCCAGCAGAGGGACATTGCCGACATGATCGCCGAACAGGGGCCGATGGGCGCCCTGACCGCGACGATCGACGGGTCGTCGCCTCTGGGGCCAGCGTCGGACTGGTCGCCATCGCTCGTCTCGACTGTGCGGCTGATGCTGTCGTCGCGCGCGGAGATCGTGCTGTTCTGGGGGCCGGATTATTGCGCCCTCTATAATGAAGCCTATGCCCCCACGATCGGCGACAAGCATCCGCGCGTGCTTGGCCGCCCGGCCCGCGAAGGCTGGGCCGAGCTGTGGGATGATCTTGGCCCGCTGCTGCAATCGGTGCGGGACACGGGCGAGACCTTCCATGCCAAGGACCGCCCCTTTTATATCGAGCGCGACGGCGGACGCGGCGAGGAGGTCTTTTTCGACATTTCCTATTCGCCGGTGTTCGAACTGAATGGGTCGATCGGCGGCGTGCTGTGCATCGTCAGCGAAACCACGGTGCGCGTGCTCGCCGAGCGCGAGGCACGCGCCGACCGCAACCGCCTCTGGGCGCTGGCGCGTGACCCCTTCCTGATCGCCGACAGCAATGGCATCTGGCTGTCCGCCAGCCCCGCCTGGACCGACATATTGGGCTGGTCGCAGGAGGAACTGATCGGCCGCACATCGGAATGGATGGAGCATCCCGACGATGTGAAGCGGACGCGCGGCGAGGTGCAGGATCTGGCCGACGGCCATCCGACCATCCGGTTCGAAAACCGGTTCCGCACCAAGCGGGGCGATTATCGCATCTTCAGCTGGACCGCCGTGCCCGAGGGCGACCTCATCTATTGCGTTGCCCGCGACGTGACCCGGCACCGCGCCGACGCCCAGGCCCTGGCCGAAACCGAAGCCGCGCTGCGCCAGGCGCAGAAGATGGAGACGCTGGGCCAGCTCACCGGCGGCGTCGCGCATGACTTCAACAATCTGCTGCAGATCGTCACCGGCAACCTGGACCTGCTGCAACGCGCCCTGCCCGACGACCAGCCGCGCCTGCGCCGCGCCGCCGACAATGCCATGGCCGGGGCCGAACGGGCGGCGATACTGACCCAGCGGCTGCTCGCCTTTTCCCGTCGCCAGCCCCTGGCTCCCGACCGGGTCGATCCCAACCGGCTGATCGCCGGCATGTCGGACCTGCTGCACCGGACGCTGGGCGAGATGATCGAAGTGGAGACGGTGCAGAGCCCGAGGGTCTGGCCGGTCGAGATCGACGTCAACCAGATGGAAAATGCGCTGCTCAACCTGGCGGTCAACGCGCGCGACGCGATGCCGCAGGGCGGCAAGCTGACGATCGAGGTCGCCAACACCCATCTCGACAGCCATTATGCCGCGACCGAGCAGGAAATCACGCCCGGCCAATATGTGCTGATCTGCGTGTCGGACACCGGCATGGGCATGGACGCCGACACATTGTCCCACGCGATCGAACCCTTCTTCACCACCAAGGATGTCGGACGCGGCACCGGCCTTGGCCTGTCGATGGTCTATGGCTTCGTCAAGCAGTCGGGCGGCCATGTCCGGGTCTATTCGGAGGCCGGCCATGGCACGACGGTGAAAATCTATTTGCCGCGCTATCATGGCCTGCTGCCAGTGGCCGAGGAGATCGTGCAGGCGCCGCCCCCGCCCTGTCCGCAGGCCGGGCAGGAGGTGATACTGGTGTGCGAGGATGACGAGAATGTCCGCGCCTATTCGGTCGAGGTGCTGCGCGACCTGGGCTATCGCGTGATCGAGGCGGGCGATGGCCCGACTGCGCTGGCCGCACTGGACGCGGCGGCGGAGCCGATCGACCTGCTGTTCACCGATGTGGTGCTGCCCGGTGGCATGACCGGGGCGGACATTGCCCGCGCCGCCAAGGCGAAGCAGCCGGGACTGCGCGTGCTGTTCACCACCGGCTATGCCCGCAACGCGATCATCCATCATGGCCGGCTCGATCCGGGGGTCGAACTGCTGACCAAGCCCTTCACCTACAGGGCGCTGGGCGAGAAGATCCGCGATATGCTGGACCGGGTGGAAAGCCCGGTCCAGTAAAAAGGTCAGGCCTTGGCGCGCTGCCAGGCGGCGACCAGATCGACCGCGCGTGCGCGCACGGTCAGCGCATCGTCGCCCGGACGATAGAGCGCGCCGCCCACGCCGATCCCTTCACAGCCACCGGCGAGCCAGTCGCCGATCGTGTCCGCGCCGGTGCCGCCCACGGCCCAGACGCCGACATGCTGGGGCAGCACATCCTTGACCGCCTTGACATAGGCTGGGCCGAGCTGGGCGGCGGGGAACAGCTTCACCCGGCGCGCACCGGCCTCGACCGCGCGGAACGCCTCGCTCGGCGTCATGAAGCCGGGCAGCAGTTCAAGGCCGAGTTCCGCGCCGCGCGCGATGACGTCGGGAACGGTATTGGGCGTCACCATGATGCGCCCGCCCGCGCCCGCCAGCGCCTCGACTGCCTGGATCGTCAGCACCGTGCCGCCGCCGATCAACGCGCGATCGCCAAAGGCCTGCTGCATCGCGGCGATGCTGACCAGCGGATCGGGCGAATTGAACGGCACCTCGATCACGCGGATGCCGGCTTCCACCAGGGCGGCGGCGGTGTCGAGCGCCTCTTCGGGCTTCACGCCACGCAGAATGGCGGCGATCGGCGGCGCGCCGTCGGCCAGCAGGTCGTCGAGGATCATCGGTCAGTTCTCCAGAAAGCCAAGGCCAGCCCGCGCACAGGCGTCGCCGTCCAGCGATTGCGAAGCGATGCCCTGCGCATCGAGGGCACGGGCATAGCGATCCGAAAGCCGCGCGTCACCAATCAAGACGACGCCGGTGTCGCCGGCCAGCGCGGCCCGCGCCTCGGCAATCTCGCAGCCGATGACGAGGCCCGACAGATAACCCAGCGCCCAGTCGGCCGAACGCCCGGCGCGCAGCCGCATCGCGCGCGCCGCGAACAGGGAGGCAAGCAGCCGGCCCGCGCCGGCCCGCTCCAGCCCCTCGGCAAAACCGGCCGCTTCCTCTGCCGGATCGGCATCGGCGGCGGCGATATTGGGGCTGAGCGTCGAACGATCGCGCAACAACGCGAACAGTTCGCCGGTGGGCACGGTGCGGAAGCGGATCACCCGGCCATCCTCCACCAGCGTCCATTTGCTGTGGGTACCGGGCAGCACGATCAGGTGGCGGCCGGTGGCGAGCCGGGGATCGAGCGCCATCGCGCCGAAAATCTGTGCCTCCTCGCCGCGCATCACATCGGCAATGCCATCGGCGTCGGTGCAGGCCAGGCCCGCCATGATCGCCAGCGGCGCGCCGCGCCAGTCGAAGCGCACGGCCACCTGCGCCCAGCTGTCGGCATCGGCGGGACAATCGGCATAGGGCGCCTCGACCCAGCCGTCGCGCGCGCCGACCATGCCGCACAGGCGGATCGATGTCGGCAGGCCGTCTTCCAGCCAGGGGGCGATCGTCTCGGCAAAGGCGGCTTCCGCCTCGCGGCCGACCACACCGATGCCCGGCCCGTCGCGGCGCGCCACGATCCGCCCCGCTTCCACCCGGAACAGCCGCAGATTGCTGGTCCCCCAGTCGCCGATCACTGCATAGTCGCTCATCGATGATCCGCCCGATTTTTCGCGTTCAACCGCACTTTCCCTCTCTTTGTATCCTTGAAAAGTTATTTGTCTGAGTATATCGGAGAGACAAGCGCGTCAACGTGCCAAGCCTTTTCAAAGTGTCAGGATGCCCACATGAGCGATTCGTCCAAGCCTACTCCCAAGCTGCGTAGCCGCGCCTGGTTCGACAACCCAGACAATATCGACATGACCTCGCTCTATCTGGAGCGTTACCTGAACTTTGGCCTGTCCCTCGAAGAACTGCGCAGCGGCAAGCCGATCATCGGCATCGCCCAGACCGGCAGCGACCTGTCGCCCTGCAACCGCCACCATCTGGTGCTGGCAGAGCGCATGCGCGAGGGCATTCGCGAAATGGGCGGCATCGCGCTCGAATTCCCGGTCCACCCGATCCAGGAAACCGGCAAGCGCCCGACCGCCGGCCTTGACCGCAACCTCGCCTATCTGGGCCTGGTCGAAGCCATGTATGGCTATCCGCTCGACGGCGTGATCCTGACCAGCGGCTGCGACAAGACCACCCCGGCGCTGCTGATGGCCGCCGCCACCGTCAACATCCCGGCGATCGCTTTGTCGGTCGGCCCGATGCTCAATGGCTGGCACAAGGGCGAGCGCACCGGTTCGGGCACGATCGTGTGGCATGGCCGCCAGTTGCTGGCCGCCGGCAAGATCGACGATGAAGGCTTCATCAAGCTGGTCGCCTCGTCCGCGCCGTCGACCGGCTTCTGCAACACGATGGGCACCGCCAGCACCATGAACGCGCTTGCCGAAGCGCTGGGCATGATGCTGCCGGGCAGCGCGGCGATCCCCGCCCCCTATCGCGACCGCCAGGAAGCCGCCTACCGCACCGGCAAGCGCATCGTCGAAATGGTGCATGAGGACTTGAAGCCCTCCGACATCATGACGCTCGACGCCTTCCACAATGCCATCGTCGCCAACTCGGCGATCGGCGGTTCGACCAACGCGCCGATCCACCTGGCCGCCATTGCCCGCCACATGGGCGTCGACCTGCCGCTCAAGGATTGGGAAACCGTCGGTCACAAGGTGCCGCTGCTGGTCAACATGCAGCCGGCCGGCGAATATCTGGGCGAGGATTATTACCGCGCCGGCGGCCTGCCCGCCGTCATCAGCCAGCTGATCGACCAGGGCCTGATCAAGGAAGGCGCGATGACCGTCAATGGCAAGACCATGGGCGAGAATTGCAAGGGCGTGGAGATCGAGGACGAAAAGGTCATCCGTCCCTTCGGCCAGCCGCTCAAGCAGGAAGCCGGCTTCCTGGTGCTGACCGGCAACCTGTTCGACGAAGCGGTCATGAAGACCAGCGTCATCAGCGAAGAATTCCGCATGCGCTACCTGTCGAACCCCGACGATCCCGAAGCCTTTGAAGGCCCGGCGGTCGTGTTCGACGGTCCGGAAGATTATCACCACCGCATCGACGATCCGTCGGTCGGCATCACCGCCGACACGCTGCTGTTCATGCGCGGCGCCGGCCCGATCGGCTATCCCGGCGCGGCCGAGGTCGTGAACATGCGTCCGCCCGCCTATCTGATCACCGAAGGCGTGTCCGCCCTGCCCTGCATCGGCGACGGCCGCCAGTCGGGCACTTCGGGCAGCCCGTCGATCCTCAACGCTTCGCCCGAAGCGGCGGCGATGGGTGGCCTGGCGCTGCTGGAAACCGGCGACCGCGTCCGCATGGACCTGAAGGCCGGTGTAGTGAACGTGCTGATTTCCGACGAGGAACTGGAAGCCCGCCGCGCCAAGCTGATCGCCGAAGGCGGTTACAAATACCCCGCTTCGCAGACCCCCTGGCAGGAAATCCAGCGCTCGGTCGTCGGCCAGATGAACACCGGCGCGATCCTGGAAGGCGCGGAGAAATATCAGCGCATCGCCCAGACCATGGGCCTGCCGCGCGACAACCACTGATTTGGCATTGATCCGGTAAACGGCGCGTCATTCAAAGGAGGCAACAGGACGTAATTTCCGTGCAGCGATGCTCGAAATTGCGTCCCCTCGTCCCCATCTGATGGGCGCGCCGTTCCGGCAAATATTACCCCCTTTCCACGACATTTCGGGAGATATCCATGTTCAACGGAGCCATTCTGGTCGGTGCTGCCGAGCGCACCGGTGGTGAGCCCTTCTTCGCGGTCGATCCGTCGACCGGCGCCAAGGGCGACGTCGCCTTCCACAACGCCTCGACCGCCGATGTCGCCGACGCCTGCGCGCTGGCCGACAGCGCGTTCGAAGGCTTCTCGACCCTGTCTCCCGAAACCCGCGCTGCCTTCCTGGAAGCCGTGGCCGACCAGATCATGGAAATCGGCGACCTGCTGATCACCACCGCCATGAGCGAAACCGGCCTGCCGCGTGGCCGCCTGGAAGGCGAGCGTGGCCGCACCGTCGGCCAGCTGCGCCTGTTCGCTTCCTATGTCCGCCAGGGCGACTGGCTCGACGTCACCATCGACAAGGCGCTGCCGGAACGCACCCCGCTGCCCCGCAGCGACCTGCGCCGCGTCAACCAGGCCGTCGGCCCGGTCGCCGTGTTCGGCGCGTCCAACTTCCCGCTCGCCTTCTCGGTCGCGGGTGGTGACACCGCATCGGCCTTCGCCGCCGGCTGCCCGGTCGTCGTGAAGGGCCACCCCGCCCACCCCGGCACCGGCGAACTGGTCGCCCGCGCCATCGCCGCGGCGGTCAAGGCCAGCGGCCTGCATGAAGGCGTCTTCTCCTACCTGCCCGGCACCACCAATGATCTGGGCGGCGCGCTGGTCGCCGATCCCCGCATCAAGGCGGTCGGCTTCACCGGTTCGCGCGGCGGCGGCATTGCGCTGATGAAGATCGCCGCCAACCGCGAAGAGCCGATCCCGGTCTATTCGGAAATGTCGTCGATCAACCCGGTCGTGCTGCTGCCGGGCGCCCTCGCGGCCCGCGCCGAAGCGCTGGGCACCGCCTTCGTCGGTTCGCTCAGCCTGTTCGCTGGCCAGTTCTGCACCAACCCCGGCATGGTGATCGCGCTCGACAGCCCCGATCTCGACCGTTTCGTCGCCTCGGCGGCAACGGCCCTGTCGGCCAACCAGCCCCATGTCATGCTGACGCCCGGCATCCATGCCGCCTATGAGAAGGGCGTCGCGGCGCTGGCCGGCGCGGAAGGCGTCACCACGGTCGCGCGCGGCGCCGAAGCCGAAGGCGTGAACCTGGCCCAGTCGGCCCTGTTCGCCACCAGCGGCGAACAGTTCCGCACCAACCCGGCGCTGTCGCATGAAGTGTTCGGTTCCTCGTCGATCCTGGTGAAGTGCGCCACGATCGAGGAAGTGATCACCACCATCGCCCAGATGGAAGGTCAGCTGACCGCCACGCTGCAGATGGACGAAAGCGACAATGACAATGCCGCCAAGCTGCTGCCCACGCTGTCGCGCAAGGTCGGCCGCGTGCTGGCCAATGGCTGGCCGACCGGCGTCGAAGTGACCCATGCCATGGTCCATGGCGGTCCCTTCCCGTCGACCTCGGACGGCCGCACCACCTCGGTCGGCACGCTGGCCATGATGCGCTTCCTGCGTCCGGTCTGCTATCAGGACGTCGTCGACGCCGTGCTGCCGCCGGCGCTTCAGGCGGCCAACCCCTGGAAGCTCAACCGCCGCATGGAAGGCAAGCTGGAGCTGGCGCAGTGACCGTCATTTCGCTGGTTCAGTTCAAGGATGGCGACGCACCCGATAGCGTTCGGGGCGTTGCCGCCATTGACGAAAGCGGCGCGGCGAAGCGGGTGACGGGCGCAAGCTCCACCCGCCAGCTGGCGCTGGACGCGATCGCAGCGGGCCAGGGCCTGGCCGCCTTTGCGGCAGGCAAGCTGGGCGATGCGGTGGACCTGTCCACCGTCACCCTGCTGTCGCCGATCGACCATGAGGATGCGGCGCATCTGCTGGTCGCCGGCACCGGGCTCACCCATCTTGGCTCGGCCGAAGGCCGCGACAAGATGCACAAGGCCGCCACCTCGGGCGACCTCACCGACTCCATGCGCATGTTCCTGATGGGCGTCGAGGGCGGCAAGCCCGCCGACGACGGCATCGGTGCGCAGCCCGAATGGTTCTACAAGGGCGACGGCCAGATCCTGGTCGATCCGGGCCAGGACTTCACCATGCCGGCCTTTGCCGAGGATGGTGGCGAGGAACCCGAAGTTGCCGGCATCTACCTGATCGACGCCGACGGCACGCCGGTGCGTCTGGGCTTTGCGATCGGCAATGAATTTTCCGATCATATCACCGAACGCGGCAATTATCTGTGGCTCGCCCACTCCAAGCTGCGCCAGGCCTCGCTCGGCCCGGAACTGCTGCTGGGCGACCTGCCGCAGGATCTGCGCGGCACCAGCCGCATCGTCCGCAATGGCGAGACCGTCTGGGAAAAGCCGTTCCTGTCGGGTGAGACCAACATGTCGCACACGATCGCGAACCTGGAACATCATCATTTCAAATATGGTCTGTTCCGCCGCCCCGGCGACATTCACGTCCATTTCTTCGGCACCGCCACCCTCTCCTTCTCCGATGGCTTCGCCACCCAGAAAGGCGATGTGTTCGAGGTCGAGGCCAAGCCCTTCACCCTGCCGGTCCGCAATGGACTGAAGCGCGCAGCGGACGAGGGCAAGACCAAGGTAAAGGCGCTATGAGCATCAAGGCCGGCCTCGTAGGCCTGGGCAAGATCGCCCGCGACCAGCATCTGCCCGCGATCGCCAAGATCGACGGCATCGATCTGGTCGCCGTCGCCAGCCGCAACGCGCAGGGCGAAGGGGTGAACAACTATCCCGATCTCGGCGCGATGCTGGCGGGCGAGCCCGACATGGATGCCGTCATCCTGTGCCAGCCGCCGCAGGTCCGCTATCAGGCGGCCCGTCAGGCGATCCTGGCCGGCAAGCATGTCTTCCTGGAAAAGCCGCCGGGCGCGACCGTGTCGGAAGTCGACGCGCTGATCGCACTGGCCAAGGCCAATGGCGTCACCCTCTATGCCAGCTGGCACAGCCGCTATGCCGCCGCCGTGGCCCAGGCCAAGGACTGGATGGCGTCGCGCACGGTCGAGCGCATCTCGATCCAGTGGCGCGAGGATGTCCGTCACTGGCATCCGGGCCAGCCCTGGATCTGGGAAGCGGGCGGTTTCGGCGTGTTCGATCCGGGCATCAACGCCCTGTCGATCCTGACCGAAATCGTCGCCGAACCGATCACCCTGCTGTCGGCCGAACTGGAAGTGCCGTCCAACAAGCAGGCGCCGATCGGCGCGACGCTGGCCATGGCGACCGCTTCGGGCGCACCGATCGACACCGTGTTCGACTGGCGCCAGACCGGTCCCCAGACCTGGGACATCGCGGTCGAAACCAGCAATGGCAGGCTGCTCCTGTCCGAAGGCGGCAACACGCTGACCCTGGACGGCGAAGTCCAGTTGAAGGCGCCGGACGAGGAATATCCGACCATGTATCGGCGCTTCGTCGGGCTGGTGGCGGACAAGGCGATCGACGCCGACACCGCGCCGCTGCGCCTGGTGGCCGATGCCTTCCTTTGTGGCCGGCATTGCCCTACGGCTGATTTTGAGGACTAAATTCAACGGAGGTAGAATGGGGAGCGAGCGCAAGGACGGACCGGAACGCAAGTTCGCGTCGGACGAAGGCTCGCTCCGCATTCACCAGGCGATCGCCCGCGACATGGGCACCGCCATCCTGACCGGCAGGCACAAGCCCGGCGACCTGTTCGAGGGCGAGATCGAGGCGTCGGAACGCCTTGGCGTATCGCGCACCGCCTATCGCGAGGCGATCCGCATCCTGATCGCCAAGGGCATGCTGGAAAGCCGCCCCAAGGCGGGCACCCGCGTCCTGCCGCGCGCGCGCTGGAACGTGCTCGATCCCGAAATGCTCGCCTGGATGTTCGCCGGCGAACCCGACCGCGCCTTCATCCGCGACCTGTTCGAGCTGCGCGGCGTGATCGAGCCGGCCGCCGCCGAATTTGCCGCGCGCCGCCGAACCGACGATCAACTCGCGATCATGGATGCGGCGCTCGCCGAGATGGAACGCTATGGCCTGTCCACGCCGGAAGGACGCGCCGCCGACCAGCGTTTCCACAATGCCATCCTGGCCGCGACCCATAATGATGCGCTGGAGGCGCTGGCCAGTTCGGTCGGCGCGGCGGTCAGCTGGACCACCACCTTCAAGCATCGCAAGAAGCTGTTGCCGCGCGATCCCCTGCCCGATCATCAGGCGGTGCATCGCGCCATCGCCGCGCGCGACACGGCCGCCGCGCGCAACGCCATGGCCGAACTGCTGCGCCTGGCCTTTGCCGACATGGATATTGCGCTCAGCGAACCGGGCGTCTGATCAACCGACCTCTGCGCGGGCGCCGGCCGGCATCCACCGGGCCAGCCCCGCCCGCCCCCGCCGCGCGATCAGGCCGGTCATGTTGGCGACAGCGAAACTGACACCATGGAGGTTGCGCCGCTGGGGAACACCGGGGATCGGCCGGGGATGGCCGGAGGCAAAGGCCAGCCCCGCCCGCAGCCGAAAATCGTCGCGCGGACACTCCCAGTCGAGGCCGACGCCCAAGACCATATCCAGACTGCCGGGATAGCAGGACGTGCCCTCATTATCGCGCGCTGCGACGATCAGGATGCCGGCCGCCAGCGCACGATCCGCCGCTGCCGCGAACGCCTCGCCATGGGCCGGATTGACCGTGCCGAGGCTGAGGTTGATGAGGTCCACCCGTGCCGCCACCGCCCGGTCGATCGCCACCACCAGCGCCCGCGCCGTGGTGCTGAGCGCGTCATGAAACACCCGGATCGGCAGGCAGAGCGCATCGGGCGCCTGATCCTGGATCGCGGCGGTCACGGCGGTGCCATGGCCAAGCCGGTCGCCTGTGTCAGCTTCGCTGTCACCCCCATCCCTGGCGATGGCGAAGCCGGGCAATAGCCGGGCGGCGTCAATATGGGGATGATCGGGATGGACGCCGCTGTCGATCACGGCGATGCGCAGCGGATCAGGCGGCAGATCAGGCATGAGCCGGCTCAGGCTGTTGCGCCACCTGCGCCTGCCCGTCGGTGATCGTCACGATCCGGTCGGCGATCCGCGCCAAGGCTGGCTTGTGGGTGATGAGGATGATCGTCGCATCGGGCAGCGCACCGCGCAACCGCTGTGCCACCAGCGCCTCGGTCTCGCCATCCAGCGCTGATGTCGGCTCGTCGAGGATCAGCACCGATGGCCGGCGCAGCAGCGCGCGGGCGATGACAATCCGCTGCCGCTCGCCCGCCGACAGTGCCAGCCCGCGCTCGCCGGTGCGGGTTTCCAGCCCCTCGGGCAGGCGCGCCAGGAATGCATCCAGCCCGACGGCATGGGCCGCCGCCTCGATATCCTCGATGCGCACGTCCGGCAGGGCAAAGCCGATATTGGCGGCGATACTGTCATTGAACAGCCAGGGCGACTGGTCGACCAGCATCACCTCGCGCCGCAGATCGTCGAGCCGCAGGTCGCGCAGATCATGGCCGTCGAGCAAAATACGTCCCCCGGTCGGATCGGCATGGCGCACCATCAGGTCTGCCATGGTCGACTTGCCGACGCCGCTCGGCCCCAGGATCGCGCAAATACTGCCGGCGGATATGCTTAGGTCGATGCCGCACAGCACCGGATCGCGATCATAGCGCATAGCCACCTTCTCGAAACGCACCTCGCCGCGCACCCGGCCGAGCGGCACAGCATCGGCGCGCTCCTCGACATCGGGCCTTGTATCGAACAGTTCGAAGATTCGGCCCAGCGACACCCGCGCGGACGCCAGCCCGGACGTCAGCCCCATCAGCGTCTGGATCGGTGACAGGAGCCGCATATGATAGGTCATGAAAGCGACGAGCGTGCCGATGCTCATGTCGCCCTCGATGATCCGCCAGCCGCCATAGAGGATCACGGCAGAGGTCGCCCCGGTCATCAGCGTGCCCGGCAGCGCCCCGGTCATGTAGGAGGCGACCTGCATCCGCAGCATCGCGCCGACAAAGGCGTCATTCTTCGCCTTGAAGCGCCCGACCTCATGTTCTCCGGCGCGCAGCGCGGTGACGACACGCATCCCCATCACCGTATCGACCAGCAGGCTGCCCAGATCCGCGCCCCGCTCGCGCATGTCGCGGGTCAGCGCGGTCAGCCGGCGCTGATAATGAGTGAAGGCCACCAGACTGGCCGGCACCAGCAGCACGCCGACCAGGAACAGCCGCCAGTCGAGCCAGAGCATCATCGCGACGCATCCGATGAAGAAGAGCAGGTTGCTGACCACGGAAAGCAGGGTGTCGGACGCGATCCGCTGCACGTCGCTCACATCACTGTTCATGCGTGAGACGAGATCGCCAAGCCGGAAGCTGGCATAGAAGCGCGGCGACAGCGTCTGAAGGTGGCGCAGCAGCGCGGCGCGCATGTCATAGAGCATCGCCGCCGACAGCCGGACATAGCGATAGCTTGCGAGGATGTTGACGCCGAAACCCAGTATCGTGACCGTAATCATGATGCCGGCGATCCGCCACAGCGCGCCCATGTCCCGCCGCAGCAGCGCCTGATCGATCATCAGCTTGGACAGATAGGGTTGGGCAAGGCCGAGCGCGGTAGACAGGATGCTGATCGCCAGCACCAGCAGCAGCCCGCGCCGATAGGGCCGGATATAGGGCAGCAGCCGGCGATAGCTGCGCCATTCGGCGACAGGCGCAGGCCCGTTCATGCCGCCGCCCGCCGTGGCACCAGTCGCAGGCCATGCAGCGCATATTGCGGCTCGGGCAGTGTCGCCAGCTGCCCGGTACACCAGTGATACCCCTGCATCAGCGCCTCATGCTGCGCCCGCCACCACTCGCCCCGGCCGCCATCGGCGTAAAATTGGGCACAGAGCAGCAGGTGCCGGCGCATCGCCGCGATCAGCATCGCCTGATAATGGCCGAGCAAGGCGGTCCGATCGCCGCCTTCCGCGATGCCCGTCAGCACCGCGCTCGCCAATATCGCCTCGCGCACCGATTGGGCGGTGCCGTCGCCGCAGATCGGATCGAAACCAATCGCCGCCGTGCCGCAGGCCAGCCAGTCGCCGCCGACCAGCGGCAGATGCAGCCGCGGCGCGGCGAGAAAGGGGCGCGACGATCCACCGATCGGATCGACCACCGGCGCGATCAACCGGCTCTGCGCCAGCAGCGCGTCGATTTCGCCACCGACGCCCAGCAGCCAGCCCTCGCCCCCGTTCGCCGGCACCAGGAACAGCCAGCCGCTCTCGACCGCCTCGACCCGCCCTTCCTCGCGGCAGACCGGATCGCGCAGCCGCACACGGGCGGTGACGGCATGGCGCTCGCCAAAGACATGCAGTTCGCCGATCGGCAGCGGCGGCGCGGCATGGATGGTGAAATCGGGCGCGGCCATCGGCGCTTCCTCCGCCACCGCCAACGCGGCCTGCACCAACTCCTCAGATGCAAGCACCGCCTCATGGGGCACCATCACCGGCGCCCCGCCCCAGGCGACCAGCCGGCGACGGACACGCGGGGCATCCGCGAACAGGTCCGGCCGCGCAAACAGGTCGCGCATCAAGGCCAGCGCCGCCTCGCTCAGCAACAGGCTGGGCACCGGTGGGCGATGGGCGGGCTCCTGTCCGACGCGGAGCCCCGCCCCTTTCAGCAGATGCGCGCAGGCATTGGCGGCCATCCCGCTGCCCCGGATGGCCACGGCCATCGGAGTGTCGGGACAGCCGGGCCGGGTCACGGCACCGCCACCATGCCGGCGCCGGTCGCGTCATTGCCCAGATCCCAGGTGGCTTCGAGCTTAAGCGTCTTGGCGTCATAGACTTCGATGTCGAAGCTGGCGCCGTAGATATAAAGCTTGGCCCCATCCATCGACATGCCGAAGCGGAAGCGCGAGCGGCAGGGGAATTCCGCCTTGTCCACCACTGCATTGGTGGAAAGGTCCATGTGCCAGAATTCGCACCGCTTCGATCCCAGCGTGCCGTTGGTGACGACGGTATAGGCCTGCTTGCCGTCGGGCGTGATTTCCAGGCCCGCCATCGCGGCCGGCGCCGGGCCGATCGGGGTGAAGTCGAACTGGCGGCTGTTGAGGTCGAACCGGGCCAGGCCGAACATCTTGCTATGGATATAGGGGTCGGCCGCGTTGAACAGCGACACATATTGGCCGGGCGTGCGCAGCGTTTCGAGCGATCCGCCAAAGCCGACATTTTCCAGCCCCGTGCCTTCAGGCCGGGCGAGGTCGATGCGGTCGGTGGCCTTCAATGTCGCGGTGTCGATGACGATCACCTTCTCGCCAAAGGCGTAGAGATATTTGCCGTCGCCCGACACCTTGAAGGCGACGCGATAGCCGCCGATCGCCTTTTCATCATCCTTCTCGATCTCGGCGGTGCGCACCAGCTTGCCGAGCTTCAGGTCC
The DNA here is from genome assembly GCF_056790315.1 of Sphingobium sp. VMM. Taxonomy (NCBI): domain Bacteria; kingdom Pseudomonadati; phylum Pseudomonadota; class Alphaproteobacteria; order Sphingomonadales; family Sphingobiaceae; genus Sphingobium; species Sphingobium sp. VMM. Next base: position 68,500 of record NZ_JBXGSI010000020.1, on the reverse strand, counting down.
ACCACGCCATAGAGGGGCTTGCTGACCTTGTAGCGATCCATTTCCTTATCGATCCTGGTGACAATCGTGTAGAAATAGCGGCCTGCCGGGTCCGCCACACCGCCATAGAAGCGCACCCGATTGGGACCGTCATTCAGGCTGAACTTGCTCACCACCTGCCGGCTGGCGGCGTCGATCACCTCGATCCCGCTGGTGGTGATGGTCGACACATAGATGCGCTTGCCATCGTCCGACAGGCTCATCGCGGTCGGCAGGCCGGTGTCCAGCTTGATCTTCTGCGTCACCGCGCCCTTGCCCTCGTCAAAGACCAGCAGGACGTCGGGATAGGCGCCCATGAACAGGGTCGCGGCATGGGTGGGGATGGTCGCCAGCGCGGCGAGGCCCGCCGCCAGGACAAAGCGGATTTTCTGCATCGCGCGCCTCATGGGAATACCAGGTCGAGATTGCGCCAGTCCTTGGTCGCGGTGGCGCAGTTGCTGGCCCAGTCGGGCGAATAATTCACATGGTCGGGCACCTGCACCGGCCAGAAGCAGGTGACGTAGCAATCATAGATGTCACGCTCGACCGGCTGGCACAGGCCCGCCGTGCCGCCGCCCGCATCCACTTCCCAGCCGGGCGAGAAGGACAGGGTACAGCCCATCGGCACATGGGGACGCGGCGCCTGTTGCAGGGCGACGACATCCTCCTCCATGTCGGACGGCGTGGCGCCCGACGCAGCGGCGGCCTCGATCGCCGCCTCCATCTGCGTCACGGCGTCGTCGATCCGCCGCGCCTTTTTGTTGATGGCACGAAGATGCTTCATGACAGCCCCTTTCGTTCAGCGAAATGCTCGAGGAAGCCGGGGTTCTTCACCGCCAGCTCGCCATAGATATGCAGGCAGGTGTCGGTCCATTGCCGGATCCAGTCGCAATAATGGAGATTGGCGTGACCGGTGTCGCCATAGCGGACGAACGCTTCATGGTGGCAGCCGCCGGCGCAGAGCGGCCGCGCCCAGCAGCTCTGGCAATCATATTTGGCGCCGACATGGCCCCGGCTCAGAAAATCGCCCTGCTTGGCCCGGTCGATGCCGCTCGACACATGGCCCATCACATGGGTGTCGGCGTCGGTGAAGCGGTGGCAGGGCGACAGGTCGCCCGACGGGCTGACCCCCATCAGCCCCATGCCTGCGCCGCAGGGATGCGATTTGTTGACGCCCGAAATCAGCTCGCTGATCGTCTCGCTGACATTGGTGAAACCATGAACCTGCCCACGCAGCGCATATTCCAGCCATTCCTGTGCCAGCAGGTTGAACTGCGCCAGTACGTAGTCCATGCCATCGGCATCGATCGAATAGGCTCGCGTTTCCCCCGTGGTCACCGGCGCGAAGCCGATTTCGTGAAAGCCCAGATCCTCCTTCAGATGGCGGAAGATGCGCACGACATCGGTCACGCCCTCGGTCAGGGTGACGCGGGCGGTGACGGCACGGGTGCGATGATGCGCGATCAGCGTGCGCAGCCGCGGCTCGATCACCGCATAGCTGCCCTTGCCATTCTTGTAGACGCGATGCTTGTCCTGCAACTCCGGCGGGCCATCCATCGACACGGTGACGCCGACCCGATTGTCCGACAGGAAGGTGACGATTTCCGGCGTCAGCAAGGTCGCATTGGTTGTGAGGCTATAGGTGATCCCCTTGCCTGCCGCCGCCGTCGCGCCATTGGCATAATCCACCACATCGCGCAAAAGCTTGAAATTCATCAAGGTTTCACCACCGAAGAAGGTGATGTGGACCGACGGGCGATGGGCCGCCTCGGCGATCAGCAGGTCGACCGACGCCTTCGCCGTCTCCGGCGTCATATATTTGGGCTTGCCGGCCGGGGTCGCGATCTTGTCCGCGCCGAACTCATAGCAATAGGTACAGGCAAGGTTGCACTGATTGGTGATGTTGAGCACCAGCGCCTGCAACGGGAAATCGGCCGGCGGCGCTTCGGGCACGGATACCGGCGCCGCGCCCAGATGGATGAGTTGCACCGCGCGCAATTCCCGCACCAGCGCCTCCGCCTCGGCCAGGTCGCCCTCCTCGCCCGCCAGTTCGCGGACCAGCGCGGCATGGCTCAGCTCCTGTCCATCGAGCCGGTCGAGCACGGCCTGCACCTGCGCATCGATCTCGAAGATCGCGCCGGCACTCACCAGATAGACGAAGTCGCTGCCGCCGGCGGCAAAGCCATGATATTCGGCGCGGCGATAGGCGGGGGCCTGCATGACGGTCATCGCGACACCTCCGGCTGGTCGAAGCGCTGATACATGGGCACGGTCACGACCAGATAGGACCGCGCGCTCAGGGGCTTGCCGAACTTGTCCTTTTCCGCCTTCGCCGTGGCGACGACCCAGACCTCGCCATAATTGTTGCGGCTGAACCGGCGTTCGGGATTGGGGCCTTCCAGCCCCGGCGTGAAGAAGGCGGTGGGGCTCAAAGCGCCCACATATTTCATGTCGTCATCATAATAGACCGACATGAATTCCTGCATCGACCAGGTCGCATCGACCGGGCCGATCGCGACATCGTCGCTCGTGCTGGGCTTGCCATCCAGGCCGTTGTCGTAACCGATCGCCTCATACTGCTGATAGCCCTTGGCGAACTTAGTGCCGCCCAGCCGGGCCAGGCTCGTTTCCGGCGTGACCTTGAGATAATCGACCTTGCGATAGACCGGGAACGCCTTTTCCAGCACCGCGCCGCCAATGCCGACATCGCGCTGGCCGGCGGGCGCGCTGGCCGCAACATCGACGCTCAGCACCGCCTTGCCCGGCGTCGCCGACACGACCCTAGCGACGGTGACGCCCGCGCCCAGATCGACGTCCGCCGCCGTCAGGGATGCGGGCAGATTATGGCCCCAGATGGTGACATCGACGCCCTTCGTCCCGGCCTTCACCGCGCCCGGCGTCACCGCCAGGATCGCGGGCGCGGCGGTCGCGCGGACCAGTTTCACGTCATAGCCGAATTCCTGATATTCGCCCCAGAACCAGCGCCCTTCGGCGCGCTGCTGGTCGGGTGCGAACCACATCGTCTCGCGCGCCGGGCTGCCCAGATCATCGGGCTTGCCCGGCGCCGCGCCGCCCCTGGACGAGCCGCGCCAGCTATAGCCGGAATAGACAAGGCCGGTGCCGCTGCGGCTGATGGTCGCGCCGTTGGTGAGCGAGGTGAGCGACGCGCTGGTCTTGAACTCGTCGGCGGCCGCGCCCGGTGCCACCGTCATCGTGCCGACGAAGCGCCCCTGCCCCGGCACCGACGCCACCACCAGCCAGTCGCCCGCCAGCCGCGGCGCGCGCAGGCGCGAGCTCCAGGCAGCCCATTCGGGCGTATGCAGCCCCGCCACCTTGGGCAGATAGGTCAGCGCATATTCGCCGCGCGTCATCTTGTCCTTGGGGTCGCGGCCGGCAGGCTGCTCGCTATCCTCGGCCGGGCGGCGATATTGGGCGTCGGCCTGCGAATAGAGGGCGACGTGCAGATCCTGCAGCGTCTTCCATTCCAGTTTCGACCGGCGCCAGGACAAGGGCTGGGCAAAGGCGTGGCAACTGGCGCAGGCGCCGCGCATCGTCTCGTTGGGCAGCACTTCGTCGATGATCCGCTTTTCGGGCAGATACATGACCGGCCGCGCCTCCTCCGGCGCCAGCCCGTGCGAGGCGGACAGCGACTTGATGACCGCGCGGGATTCCTCGGGGGTGATGGGGAGGCCATTGAGGCGCACCATCCGCTTGATCGCCTGCGCCCAGCCCTCCGGCGTGGTGCGCACCCAACTGATGCGGGACAGGTTGCCCTTGGCATCGGGCGCATGACAGCTGCCGCATTTTTCCTGGACCAGCGGATCGGTGACGGGGATGCCCTCCTCCGTCTCCTTCATCGTGACGCCGTCGGAACCGCCATCCGCCCCGCTACCCCCTTGGGCAAGCACAACCGACGCAGAGAGCAACGCCAACAGACCGAACTTCACCGGAAGCTGCTTCACCCTGATGTCCCCCTTTGGCGTCCGGTCTTTTGCCCTGGACGCGGCCCAATCTCAGGCGGGGGCTTTTTTGCCCCTCTGACCGGCATGACGGATGACGCCATGTCGATCCGCCATCAGATTCTTGACGATCATCAAGATTTTTCAGGCCAAGTAAAGAGGGGGTCGGAAAACAGGGTTCAGGCGAACATCTCCGGCACGATCGGCAGGGTGCGGATGCGCTTGCCGGTGGCCGCGTGCAGCGCATTGACCAGCGCCGGGATCACCGGCGGCAGCGCCGGCTCGCCCATGCCGGTCGGCGGATAATCGGTCTTCACGAACTCGACGATAATCTGCGGCGTATCGGGGATGCGCTGCAACGGATGGGTGTCGAAATTGGCCTGCTCCACCGCCCCCGCCACCTGCGTGATCTTCTGCCCGGCCAGCGCCTGGCCCAGCCCCTCGATCACCGATCCCTGCGCCTGGTGCAGCGCATTCATCGGGTTGATGATCTGGCTGCCGACATCGCCCGCGACCCACACGGTTGCGACCTTGGGCATGCCATCGACCAGCGCCACCTCCAGCACCTCGGCGAAATAGCCCATATGGCTGTAGTAAAAGGCAAAGCCCTTGCCCCGCCCCTTGGGCAATTTGCCACGATCGGCCCAGCCGCTCATCGCCACCACCTTCTCGATCACACCTTTAGCGCGGCCGGTGACGAAGGGCGGCCCATTGGGGCCGCGCGGCAGTTCGCGCGGATCGCCCAGCAATTCCAGCATCAGCGTCGGCAGATCCTTGCCCGCCGCCTGCGCCACTTCGTCCAGGAAGGCCTGGGTGACGAAGGCCAGCGCGTTGGAGCCGGGCGCGCGCAGCCAGCCGGTCGGCATGTTGGTGGCGAGGAAACTCTGTTCCAGCAGCACCGTGTCGATCAGGCCGGCGGGGATTTCGGTCGCCGGCATCTCGGCCGACCGCACCGGCTTGCCGTCCTTGCCGAAAGTCACGAAATGATCGTGGAAGGCTGTCAGCTTGCCCGTCTTGTCCAACGCCGCACGGAAGCCGTGCCAGCCAGCCGGGCGATAGAAATCGCGCTGCATATCCTGCTGCCGGTTGAACAGCAGCTTCACCGGCACGCCCGGCACTTGCGCCGCGATCGCCGCCGCCTGCACCATATAGTCGTTCATCAGCCGCCGGCCGAAACCGCCGCCGATGCGGGTGAAGTTGATGCGGATCTTGTCCGGCGGCAGGTTCAGCGCCTTGGCCACCAGCCCGCGCCCGCTTTCCGGATTCTGCGTCGGTGCCCAGATTTCGATCGCGCCATCCTTGAACAAGGCCGTGCAATTCTGCGGCTCCAGCGTGCCATGCGCCAGGAAGGGATAATCATATTGCGCGCTGACTGTCTTTGCCGCCCCGGCAAAGGCGGCATCCACATCGCCAGCACGAACGATGTCGCCATCGGCCTTGCCCTTCAGCCGTTCGGCCGCCTGCGCGGCATAGCCCTCGGTCGAAAAGCCGCTCACCGCGCCCATGTCCCATTCGATCTTCAGCGCCTCGCGCGCCTGGTTGGCGCTCCACCAGCTGGTCGACAGGATCGCAACGCCGTCGAACAAGGATTCCGGCGTGCCGTCGCCCTTGATCGCCAGCACATGGGCCACACCGGGCAGCGCCTTCACTTCGTCCAGATTGGCCGATTGGAACGTCCCGCCAAAGGCCGGGCAGGTCTCCAGCACGGCATAAAGCATGCCCGGCAGCTTGAAATCGATTCCGAACAAGGGCTTGCCTGCCACGATCGCCGGCGTATCCACGCCGCCGATCGACTGGCCGATGATGCGGAAATCCTTCGGGTCTTTCAGCGTCAATGTCGCCGGATCGGGCGCGGGCTGCTGCGCGGCGACGGCGGCGAGCGCGGCATAGCTGATGCTCCTGCCCGACGCCGGATCGCTCACCTTGCCGCTGCCGGTCTTCAATGTCGCGGGCGCCACGCCCCATTGTTGCGCCGCCGCCGCGACCAGCATCGCGCGCGCTGCCGCCCCGGCCTTGCGCGTCGGCAGCCATTCGCGCGGCGTCGTGCGACTGCCCCCGGCCGTCTGCCCGCCGAATATCTTCTGGTCGGCATGGGTCTGCTCGATCGTCACCTGCGCCCAGTCGACGTCCAGTTCCTCGGCGATCAGCATCGGCAGCATGGTCTTGGCGCCCTGCCCGATCTCGGCATTTTTCGCGCCGATGATGACGCGATTGTCGGGCAGGATGCGCACGAAGGCGGTCAATATCTGCGGCGCGCCCTCGGCCGCGCCGGCCAGCGGAATGTTGAGGTCGAACAGCAAGCCACCGCCCGCAACCAGCGAGGCGCTCAGGAAGCGGCGGCGCGACAGGATCGGCGCGTTCATGCCTTCGCTCCCGCTTTGGCCGCATCCTTGATCGCGGCGCGAATGCGGACATAGGTGGAGCAGCGGCACAGATTGCCCATCATCGCCGCGTCAATATCCTCGTCACTGGGGTCGGGCGTGGTCGCCAGCAGCGCACTCGCGCTCATGATCTGCCCGGCCTGGCAATAGCCGCATTGCGGCACGTCCAGCTTGACCCAGGCGTCCGATATCCGCTTGCCCGCATCGCTCTGCGCCACCGCCTCGATCGTGGTGATCGCCATGCCCTGCGCCTCGCCGATCGGCGTCTGGCAGGCACGGGCCGGGTTGCCATCGATATGCACCGTGCAGGCGCCGCACAGCCCCGCGCCACAACCGAACTTGGTGCCGACCATGTCCAGATCCTCGCGCAGTGCCCACAGCAACGGCTTGGCCGGATCGGCCTCCACCGTGCGCGTCTGTCCATTGACCTTGAGACTGATCGCCATCGCCCTACCCCCGCTCAACCTTTGATTGTCGCGCGCAAAATAGATGGCAGAAAGGCACGGCCTGTCCAGAGGCTTCGAGGAGAGCTACCCAAGCCCCGGAAAAGCGATCGCTTTCGCAAAGCCCGGCTTGACTTGGCGCCCGCGCGCCTGTCTCTCCCTGTCCATCCCTATTCGCGACAGGAATTGCCATGACCGTCCGTATCTCGCTCGCGCTGCTCCTTGCCCTCGGCGCCTCCGCCCCGATCCTGGCCCAGGCGCCTACCGCTGCGCCCGCCTCGGCGACCGCACAGGAAGACAAGGCACTGCTCGCCTTCCTCGACCAGGCGTTCGACCAGCAACTGGCGCTCAGCCCGGAATCGATGACCAGCCTTGGCCTCAAGACCGACTATGGCAAGCTGGACGATTATAGCGAACGAGCCGACGTCCGCAGCCTGGCGCTGCAGGAACAGCAGCTTGCGCAGCTGCATCGCCGCTTCTCGCCCGAACGGCTCGGCCCCTCGGCGCGGCTCAGCTATCGCCTGTTCGAAGCGCAGGTGGCAACGTCGAAGCAGCAGGCGCCCTTCGCCAAATATGCCTTTCCCGTGTCCACCAATGGCAGCCCGGCGGGCAATATCCCGGTCTTCCTGATCAACGAACATCGCGTCGATAGCGTCGCGGATGCCCAGGCCTATATCGCCCGCCTGCGCGACAGCGAACGGGTGATGAACGAGGTCGCGACCAAGATGCGCGACCAGGCGGCGCAGGGCATCGTCCCGCCGAAAATGGTGTTCGCCCCTGCCCGCGCCGACGCGAAGAAGGTGATCAGCGGCGCGCCCTTCGATCAGGGACCGGACTCCACCCTGTTCGCCGATTTCAAGAAGAAGGTCGGCGCGCTCAAGGCATCGGATACGGAAAAGGCCAAGCTGATCGCGGACGCACAGGCCGCGCTGACCGGCCCCTTCGCCAAGGGGTTCCAGACCCTATTCGCCGCGCTCGATGCGATCGAGCCCAGGGCCAAGGGCAATGACGGCGCCTGGAGCCTGCCGGGCGGCGAGGCCTATTATAATGCCCGCCTCGCCTTCTACACCACCACCAGCCTCAACGCCGACCAGATCCACCAGATCGGCCTCGATCAGGTGAAGGCGATCCGGGCGGAGATGGAGGCGGTGAAGGCGCGGATCGGCTTTGCCGGATCGCTGACCGATTTCTTCCAGGCGCTGCGCACCGATCCCAAGTTCAAATATCCCAATGATGCCGCCGGTCGCGAAGCCTATCTGGCGGACGCCCGCGCCGCCATCGCCCAGACCATGGACGCCGCGCCGCGCTTCTTCCGCGTCCTGCCCAAGGCGAAGCTGGAGGTGCGCGCGGTCGAGGCCTGGCGCCAGGAAACCGCCTCGGTCGCCTTCTACAACCAGCCCGCGCCGGACGGATCGCGTCCCGGCATCTTCTACGTCAACCTCGCCGACATGAATCAGGTGCAAAAGCCCCAGGTCGCGGCGATCGCCCATCATGAAGGCGCGCCGGGCCATCATTTCCAGATCGCGCGTGCGCAGGAACTGCCCGACCTGCCCAAATTCCGCCGCTTCGGCTATTATGGCGCCTATACCGAAGGCTGGGGCCTCTACAGCGAGCGGCTGGCCAAGGAAATGGGCGCCTATCGCGATCCCTATTCGGAATTCGGCATGCTCTCGCTGCAGATGTGGCGCGCAATCCGGCTGGTCACCGACACCGGCCTGCATGCCAAGCGCTGGACGCGCGAACAGGCGATCCAGTATTTCCGCGACAATGCGCCCCTGTCGGAACGCGACATCGTCAAGGAAGTCGATCGCTACATCAACAATCCGGGCCAGGCGACCAGCTACATGATCGGCCAGATCCGCATCGCCCAACTGCGCAAGGAAGCCGAGCAGGCGCTGGGCGCGAAGTTCGACATTCGCGACTTCCATGAAGTGGTGCTGGCCAATGGCGCCCTGCCGCTCGACGTGCTGGGCGAACAGGTCCAGGCCTATATCGCCGCCGCCAAGGCCAAGGGCTGAACCGCCCTACGCACCCGGCTTGTCCCGCCAGCGGGGGCAAGCCGGGTGAAGGCGGCGCTGCCAGATCCTTACAGCGTGCCGCGCAGGGTGAACTTCACCGCGCGGGGTTCGCCGTAGCGGGCGCTGCCGAGATAGAGGCCGGAATAATAGGTCTTGTCGAAGATATTCTCGACATGGACCGACAGCGAGAGATGGTCGGTGAAGCGATAATTGGCGAGCAGGTCGACCACCGCCAGGCTGCCCTGGCTGTAGGTTTCGCCGTTCGGTCCTTCGCCATCGGCCGTGGTCTTGCCCTGCCATTCGACATTGCCGCCGATCGTCAGCGCGCTGAACTGGCCGGGCAGCGTATAGGCGCTGAACATCTTGAAGCTGTTCTTGGCGATCTGCGGCATCTGGCGCACGCCGTCGCGATCTTCCGCACGAGCATTGGCAAAGCCGCCGGCGATCCGCCAGCCGGGCAGGATTTCGCCCTTCACCTCCAGTTCGAAGCCCGACGACTTCATGCCCGACACCGCATGATAGGCCGAACTGCCATCGGGCGCGAAGATGCCTGGGCCATCCGCCAGAGCATAATTATCCTGCTGCATCTTGAACACGGCGGCGGTGGCGCTGAGGCGGCCATCAAGGAAGTCGGCCTTGAGCCCGGCTTCATAGGTATTGCCTTCGAGCGGGGCGATGACATCGCCATCGACGGTGCGCGATGTTTGCGGCGTGAACACGCTGGCATAGCTGACATAGGCCGAGAGGGTCTTGGTAAAGTCCAGCACCAGGCCGGCATAAGGGGTGAAGACCGCCTTTTCATCGACCACCGGGGTCCAGACCTTGGGACCGGTGACATCCTGGGAATAGCTTTCCTGCTTCCACCAGGTGAGGCGGCCTCCGGCGATGATCGAGAGCGGGCCGATCGGCTTCAGCCGGGCGACACCGGCGATCGAACTGGTCTCGATCCGGTTGCCGGCGGTGCCGCCCGATGGCGTCAGGTCGGGCTTGGCCACGTCGCCGGTCGGGAAATAGCTATAGGCATTGATCGGATACATATAGTCGCTGCCACCCCACCAGCCGGGATAGGGCGTCTGGTCATCGTCGAAACGGGTGTGGCTCACGGTCAGGGCGACATGCTGTTCCTGGCCCAGTGCCTCGAACGCGCCACGCAGATTGGCATAGACCGCGTCGAGCGTCAGGTCCGACGCCCAACGGGTGGCGTAGAAGGTGCCGCCGTCACCGGTTTCCTTGTCGATCGCGGTGCCGAAATAATAGCCGATCGTCTCGTCATAGGAGCCGGACTTGTGCTCGGCATCGACCTGCAAATGCCAGTTGGCGTCGAAATCATGGGCGATCGAGGCGAAGATGTTGACGCTCTTGCGGCTGAAGTCGGACCAGTTGGCGCCGCCATTGGTGGAGCGGGCGAAATTGGTCTTCGTGCCGTCGGTGAAGAACAGCGGCACGCCACCGCGCGACGCGCCTTCGTTGCGGAAATTCTGATATTCGACGCCAGCGGTCAGCAGCGTGCTGGGGCCAAGATCGGCCTCGATCACGCCATAGAGCGCCTGGCGCTTGGCATGTTCGCGGTCGATGAAAGTATCATTATCCTGCCAGGCGCCGGCGACGCGGGCGCGGATATGGCCGCTGGCGGTCAGCGCACCGCCGATGTCGCCTTCCAGCCGGTACTTGTCCCAGGAGCCGATGGTCGCCGCGATCGTGGCGCTGAGATCCGTGCCGGGGCGCTTGCGGATCATGTTGATCGCCGCCGACGGCTCGCCGGTGCCGGTCATCATGCCGGCCGAACCGCGGATCACCTCTATCCGGTCATAGGCGATCATGTCGGCGGTATCTTCGGTGAAGCCATAGATGTTGGACGGTCGGGCGACGCCGTCGACCAGATAATTCTGCACCGCAAAGCCGCGCGCGGTATAGTTGGTGCCGTCGGTGCCGAGCGCGCTGGAGCGGTTGGTCTGGATGCCGACGATCTGCTGCATCACTTCGGAAATATCGGTCAGCCCCTGTTCCTGCATGCGCAGACTGTCGAGGCTGGTGACCGACTGGGGCGTTTCGCGGGCGGTGAGGTTGAGGCCGTTGGTCTCATTCTGGCCGGTAACGACGATCGAGTCCGGGGCGGGCGCGTTTGCATCAGGCTCGTCCGCGGGCGCCTGGGCCTGGGCGCTGGTGGTAGCCAGCAGCAAGCAGGCAGCGATCGACGCCGCGCCGTAGCGGACGAAATTCTTCTTCGATGCAAAGGACATAAGGCACTTCCCCCATATTTCGCCATGCCCTGAACATGGCGCCCTGGATGTTGGGGCGGCGCTTTAATGCGATTGATTTGCAAATGCAACGATTCGGAAACGAACTGATGCAAAATGTGCGTCGGGGCGCAATACGGCGCTATCGATCAGTCATATTGACTGCCGGGATGAGTGGGCGATTGATGCCGAGACAGCTCCGGCCATTGCTTTCGCCCGCCTCTTCGCATCGCTGCACGGGATCGTTTCGCCCGGAGCCGCAGGCAAGCATAGTGAGGATGGGAAAAGGCAAGCTCCGCTTCTGGTCGTTACCAGATCATCCCCCCGCTACACCGGCAACACGAACTCCACCGGCGCAGTGAATTCGATGCGGTCGCCGGATATGTCGGACGGGGCCTTGGGATAGGGCGAGGCGCGGTGCAGCATGGCGGCAGCCTCCTCGTCGAGTGACGCACGGCCGGAACTGCTGATCACCCGCCCTTCGATCAGCATGCCGGCGCGGTCGATCACGAAGCGGACCTTCACCACCCCTTCCTCATGCCGCATCTTCGCGCGGCGGGGATAAATCTTGTGGGCATAGAGCCAGGAACGCACCCGCGCGGCATAGGCACGGCTGTTGCCGGCCGGGGCGTTGGCGTCCAGCCCGTCGGCAATGCCGCGCCGGGCTGGCGGCGCGCCGGCGCTGGCGGCCATGACTGGCGCCGCCCTGGCCGCAGGCTGCGACGATGGCGCCGCTGCGGCCGCCGGCGTGGACTGAGCAGCCGGCGCCGCGGCGACGGGCAGCGACAATGCGGAAGGGATCGCCACCATCGGCGGCGGCACCGGCTGCGGCGGGCTGACCGGCGTGGGGGGCGGCGCCTGCGTCGGCACCGGGGCTTCGGGCTGCGCCGTCGCCTCCGCCGCCTCGGCCTGTTCCGCCCCCTGCTCCACGCCCTTCAGCGCCGCCAGCGACATGACGGTCAGTGCAGCCCCCTCCTCGCGCTTCGGCGCGCGGCCCATGCCCAGGTTCAGCAGCGCCGCGATCAGCAGCGCGTTGATCCCGAGCGAGGCCGCCGCCGGCCCCGTGACGCGAAAGGGACGCCGCACGCCCGTCATGGCGTCAGAAGGTATTCGCCACGGTGAAGCGGAAGCTCTGTCCCTCGGCGGCGAGCGACGACAGATGGCGGCGATATTGCTTGTCGAAGATATTATCCATGGCGATGCGGAATTCGAAGCCCTTGGCCACGCCACCCTGCGGCTTGAAGGCGAAGAACAGGTTGTGGACGCTGTAGCCCGGCGTCGCCAGGCCCGACCCGGCCGAGGCAAAGCTGCCCGGCGTCACCTTGTCCTGCCGCTCGGCAAATTCGCCGGTCCAGCCGCCCGACAGGCCGCTCGCCACATCATTATAACCCAGCGTCAGGCGATAGTCGTTCGCCGGGATGGTGTTGAGATAATCGCCGGTCAGCCGGTTCTTGCCATCGATGAAGCTGGCATTGCCGCGCGCATAGAAGCCGCCCATGCCATATTCGGCCTCCAGCTCGATGCCCTTGAAGCGCGACCGGTTGATATTCTGGAAATAGGGCGTGCCCGCCGCGGCCGAGACGTTGACGATCAGATCCTTGACGTCGTTCTGGAACAGGGTGGTCTTCGCGCGGAAGCGGTCATTCTTGCCCAGCATATCGTCGAAGGACAAAGTGAAGCCGGCTTCATAATTGTCCGATTTCTCGGGCTTCAGGTCCGGATTGTTCGGCCGGGTCGCGCTGCGGGTGAAGATTTCGTCGATATTGGGCATGCGCACGGTACGCGCGACCGACCCGAACAGGCCGAACCAGGGCGTGATATTGTAGAGCGCGGCAAGCTTGGGCGACACGCCGCTATCCTTCACCTTGTCGGTCAGGACAGTGCCGCCGACCACCGTGTCGCCCGGCGTCAGTCGGGTCCAGTCGACGCGCACGCCCGGCATGATGGTCAGCTTGTCGGACCAGACGATCTCCAGCTGACCGAACAGGCCGTAACGGTCCATGTCGCCTTCGGGATGGGTGCCCGCGCCCGGCGTCACCGTGCCGTCGAAATTGACGCGCGGGTTGCGCCGTTCCTGCGTGCTCCACTGGCCGCCCAGGATCAGGAAGGTCGTCCAGTCGCCGCCCATGGCGAACTCACTGGTATTCTGGACCTTGGCCTGCCAGCTTTCATAGGAGAAATCGGAATATTCCAGGTTCGCGCCCAGGAAGGTCGTCTCGGTCTGGTGGACCTTGGACAGCGAATAGGCGACCTGCGCCTCGACGTTGAAGAATTTGCTGCCGTCAAAGTCGTTCACATAGCCCAGCACGGCGGTCTTGTCGTGGACCCTGCGGCGCATCAGCGAGCTGCCGGTGGCGGCCGAAATCTGATCATAGACCTGCGGCGCGTCGCTGATCCAGTACTGGTAGGATGCCCAGATCGCATGCTTCTTGTTGCCGCCGATCGCGACCCGGCCCTTGACCAGCCAGCTGTCGGATTCGGTGGCGGAGGCAGCAACGGTATCGCCATTGCCGCTCTTGTAATCGTCGGTGCGGCGATAATTATAGCTGCCCAGCAGCTCGACGCCATCGACCGGCTCGGTCGCGACGATGCCCGACAGGGTATGGCCCTGCGCATTGGTTTCGGTCGCGCCCTTCAACCGCACGGCCAGCTTGTCGCCGTCGCGCAGGAAGTCCGACGCATCCTTGGTAGTGAAGTTGATCACGCCCGCCAGCGCGCCCGCGCCATAGAGGGTGGAGGATGCCGGCCCGCGCAGCACCTCGACCCGCTTGTAGAGTTCGGGCTCGCTGAAGAAGGCGCCCATGCGATATTGTTCGTAGAATTTGGTGACGCCATCGACCGTCATCAGGATGCGGTTGTCGCTGTCGCCGATCGCCGTGCCCATGCCGCGAATGTTGAAGCCCTGGCCGAGCTGGCCGACGCCGCCCTGCACATTGACGCCCGGCATGCCTTCCAGCAGGTCGCCGATCGTCGTCGCCTGCAGCTGGTCGATATCCTCCTGATCCAGCGCGGTCACCGCCTGCGGCGTGTCCAGCGCGACCTTCTCGACGCCTGCGGAGATGATCATCCGGTCGAGCGCGAACTGCGAATCGCTCGCCACCGCGATGTCGTCACTCTGCGCCTGGGCCATTGCCGGCAACGGCAGTGCGATCAGCGCGGTGCCCAGCAGCAGCATGGTCTTGGACTTGGTCATGAAAAATGCCCCCGTATCATTGTTGCGGCGCATCACGCGCCGGGTTGGCCGCTCTCTACCGGCATTAAATGCTATTGCAAGTGATTCTCACTATATATTATAGAGGAGCGTAACGAAACCAAGGGGAACCCCATTGTCCAACCATCGCCGCCCGGTGAACGCCCTGTTCGCCGCCGCCTTGCCTGTGCTGCTATTGGCCGGCGCCACCGCTGCCCAGGCGCATATGCCCTATGTGCTGCCGACCCTGTTCGATGCCGGAAAGGCCGACCATGTCACCGTCACCTCGGCCTTTGCCGAGGATGCCTTCGTCCCCGAAGTCGCGATGCGCGACGCGCCCTTTCACCTGGTCGCGCCGGACGGCAGCCAGGCGACCACCGGCCCGGTCACCTATCTGCGCGACCTGTCGGTGTTCGAGGCCGACCTGAAGGCGGACGGCACCTATCGCATCACCACCGGCCAGCGCGCCGGGCGCAAGGGCAAGATGTTCCGCGTCGGCGATGCCTGGGTGATGCGCGGCGAGGGCGGCGATCCCAAGCCGGGCGCGCAGGAGGTCGAGGTGCAGAGCATGACGCTGGCCGACGCCTATGTCACCCGCGGCCAGACGACGCAGGCCGCGCTCAAGCCGGTCGGCACGGGCCTCGAAATCCAGCCGGTCACCCATCCCAACGCCATCGTGTCGGGCAGCGATGCCAGCTTCGTGCTGCTGTTCGACGGCAAGCCCCTGCCCGCCACCCAGGTCACTCTGTTCCGCAGCGCCGGCGTGCATGACGGCCGCAAGGTTGCGACCGAGACCAAGAGCGACGCGCAGGGCCGCTTCAGCCTGAAGCCCGACGATGCCGGCACCTATCTGATCCTGGTCCGCCATCGCGGCGCCGCACCCACCGGGTCGGAAACACCCTATCGCAGCTACACCTACACGCTGGCCTTCGACGCCGCCTGATATCCCGGAGATACGCCATGAACACCCGTTCCATCCTGATCGCCGCCGTCGTTGCCGCCGCCGGCACGCCCGCCTTCGCCGCCCCGCATGAAGGCGGCGCCTTCGTCCACGACTATGACAGCAACCATGACGGCAAGGTCGACCGCGCCGAGTTCGACGCGGTGCGCGTCACCCGCTTCAAGGCGACCGATGCCAATGGCGATGGCTGGGTGTCGGAGGATGAATATGTCGGCGAATATGCCGCCCGCCTCGAAAAGCAGCTCGCAGAATCGAGCCTGACCGAAGAGAAGAAGACCGAGGAGCGCCAGCGCCAGATCCGCCAGGCCCATGTCCGCTTCAACGTCCTCGACAAGGACAAGGACGGCAAGATGGCGCAGGCCGAATATGACGCATCGGGCGCGCGTGCCTTTGCCGAGCAGGACGCCGACAAGGACGGTATCGTCACCGCCGCCGACGTGCAGGCGACCAACGCCCGCATGGCCGCCATGCGCGCCAAGACCGATAGCTGATACAAAGAAGGACCGGGGTTGCCGGTCCTCATGGAGCTTACCAGGGAAGGGGTCGGGCCGTGCAGACCCGGCCCCTTTCGCATGCGCACCCGCGCTCAAGTCACCTTCGTCATCCCGGACTTGATCCGGGATCCATTCAGCGCTTCCTTGCAGGTGTAGCGCCGAATGGATCCTGACTTTCGTCAGGATGACGAAAGATAGTCGAGCAGCCGGAAAGCGTTCCTTCAGGCCCAGTGGAAGGGCAAGGGTGCCTCGCGGAAGGCGAAGCGGTCGAGATGGTCGGCGACGACCTGCTTGAACTTCTCGACATCGGCGTCCGCATTGGGTTCCAGCACCACGGTCAGCAGCTCTGCATCGGCACTCAGGTGGATCGGCCCCATCGGAAAGGCGATCTCGCCCTTGTCCGCATCGAAGCTGGTCTCGAACTTGTGGCTCCAATGCTTGCACAGCTGCTGCAGGTAACGGCTGCCATGGGTGGTCGGCACGGTGGCGGTCAGCGTCATGGGGTCAGAGCCTTTCGATCTTGCTGGCGGCCTCGTCGATCAGGGCCGCGACGTCGAACATGGTTTGGGAATCGGCGCCTTCCTTTTCAAGCCGATGCTGGATCGCCACGCGCATATTCTGCAGCGCGCGGCGCACCGGCGCGGCATCATTACGTTCGGCCTTGCGGGCCAGATGCGCCAGCTTCTCCATCACCTCGGCAACGCCGGCCTCATGCTCGGCCAGATGGGCGGTGCCCGCGTCGGTGATGGCGAACAGCTTGCGGCTGCCTTCGCCGGGCTGCTCGGCGATCAGGTCCATGTCAGCCAGCAGGGTCAGGGTCGGATAGACGACGCCCGGACTGGGCGCATAGACCGACCCCGACAGGCTCTCGATCTCGCGGATCAGGTCATAGCCGTGGCGCGGCGCATCGGCGATCAGCTTGAGCAGGATGAGCTTGAGCGCATCATTGCCGAACAGCCGGCGGCGCCCACCGCCACGCCCGCCCCGGCCACCGCCGAAGGGACCGTCACCAAAGCCGTCCTCACCGAACGGACCGCCCCGGCCCCCGGCCCGACCACCGCCGAAACCGCGCCCGAAGCCCTCGGGACCAAAGCCGCCCGGTCCGAAGAAGCGGCCATGACCGCGTCCGCCACGATGGTCAAAGCCCCGCGGATCGGCACTGCGTGGGTCAAAACTGCGCGGGTCGAAACCGCGATCTGCCATGGCGTCATCCATGTGCCGGCCAGGCCGGCAACCCCGGCGCCCAGCGCCGCGATCGGAATGGGAAAAATGCATATTCTCTCTTTCAAAATGCTTCATGATGCATTGTGATATATCTTAAAAATTATCGACGTCAATGCATGAGATATATCGTTATGCATCTTATGATAGAGACACCCACCCGAAACACCGGAAAATCGGGCTTATCTTCTCAGGGTATAAGCATTATGCAGAATGTGATTGTTCTTGCGATCGATTGTCGTTAGCAGCCCTGCCAAACATGGATCAGGGGATCGCGATGCTGCGTCATATCGAAATTCGTCACTCTGCAATCGCGCTGGCCGCGCTGGCCATCGCCCTCGCATCGCCAGCCATTGCGCAGCAGGCCGAGGCCGACGCTGACACCAAGGGCGCCGAATCGATCGTCGTCACCGCGGCCCGCTCGATCCTGCCGCCCAATGCGCTGCCGCTGACGATCGACCTGATCGACAAGCAGATGCTCGACCAGCAGATCGCGATTTCCGGCTCGGTCACCGATGCCATCTCCACCCTCACCCCCAGCTTCTCGCCGACTCGCGGCAAGCTGTCGGGCGCAGGCGAAACGCTGCGCGGCCGCTCGCCGCTCTACGCCATCAACGGCATCCCCCAGTCGACCCCGCTGCGCGACGGCAGCCGCGACGGCTTCACCATCGACGGCTTCTTCATCGACCGGGTCGAACTCATCTACGGCTCCAACGCGCTGCAGGGGATCGGCGGCACTGGCGGCATCGTCAACCAGGTGACGGTCGGCGCACCCAAACAGGAGGGTATCAGCGGCCGGGTGCTGCTGCAGGGATCGGCCAGCGACGATTTCGACGGTGATGGCTTTGGCGGCAAGGCGGCCGGACTGGTCCAGTATAAGGCCGGCGCTTTCGATGCCACGGTCGGCGCCTCCTATGAAAAGCGCGGCGCCTTCTATGACGCGCGCAACCGCCGCATCGGCATCAACCTGACCCAAGGGGAGACGCAGGCGTCGCAGACCACCGATATCTTCGCGCGGCTGGGCTATGCCGTCGGCGATACCGGCCGGCTCGACCTCATCCTCAATCGCTATGAGCTGAAGGGCGATGGCGATTATGTCCCGCTTGCCGGCAGCCGCGCCAACGGCCTTCCCACCACCGCGGTCAAGGGCGACGCCCCCGGCACGCCGGGATCGAACCGCACCGAAAGCGCGTCCCTCTCCTACACCGACAGCGATGTCGCCGGCGGCAACCTCGTCACCCAGCTTTTCTTCAACCGCAGCCGCGACATTTTCGGCGGCGAATTTGCCGCGATCGCGACCTTCCAGGATCCCGCCATCGCGCCGGTCGGCACCCTGTTCGACCAGTCGCAGAACCGGTCGCGCAAGATCGGCGGCAAGATCAGCTATGAACGCGCCCTGCCCGGCTTCGAGGCGCTGACCACCACGGTCGGCCTGGACGTCCTGTTCGACAAGACGGAACAGCGATTGATGGTCACCGGCCGCACCTGGGTGCCGCCCAGCGACTTCCGTTCCATCGCCCCCTTCGCCCAGGCCAATCTCAAGATCGCCGACGGGCTGGTCCGCGTCGCCGGCGGCGTGCGCTGGGAAAATGTGCAGGTGAAGATCGACGATTTCCACACCCTCGCCTCCACCACCGCGCCCAATTATGGCGGCGTCGATGTCGCGGGCGGCAAGCCCAAATTCTCCGACGCGCTGCTCAATGGCGGCCTCATCTTCGAGCCGCTTGAGGGCATTCGTGCCTATGCCAGCTATGCCGAGGGCTTCACCATGCCCGATGTCGGCCGCGTCACCCGGTCGATCGGCGTCGCGGGCGTCGACCTCGACGATTATCTCGATATCAGCCCGATCGTCTCCAACGACCGCGAGATCGGGCTGGAGGTGAAGCGCGGCCCGATCGACGCCAGCGCCACCTATTTCTGGTCGTCCAGCGACAAGGGCCAGATATTGATCGCGCAGGGTGACGGCATCTTCACCGTCCAGCGCCAGCGGGTCGAGATCGAAGGGCTGGAAATCAACCTCGGCGTGCAGACGCCGCTGCCGGGGCTCAAGCTCTCCACCGGCTATGCCCATCTCAAGGGCCGCTATGACAGCGACAGCGCCAATCCCGACGGCATCGTCGATACCGATCTGGACGGCACCAACATCTCGCCCGATCGCCTGAACGTCGCCGCCGACTATCGCCATGGCGCCATCTCGGCGCGGCTGCAGACCCAATATTATCTGTCGCGCAATTTCCATGGCAAGGCGAACCCGGACCGGCGCAACAATTTCGGCGGCTATGCGGTCACCGACGCCTATCTCCGCTATGACACCGCATCACTGGGCAGCGTCTATCTCAGCGTCCAGAATCTGTTCGATAAATTCTATATCGACTATAATAGCGACACGCGCCTGCCCAACGACAATCTGGCCTTCTTCGCCGGTCGCGGACGGCTCTTCACCCTGGGCTGGGATTATCGGTTCTGACCATAAGCGGGCGGGCCATGGCCCGCCCGTTCAGGACATCAGAGCGACGCGAAATCGATCGGCGCGTGCCGGTCGAGCGTGCGGCTCTGGTCCTCCAGCGGATATTTGAGGCCGCTGGCGCAGTTGAACAGCACCGCGCGTTCATCCCGCCCGATCAGCCCCTCGTCCAGCGCTCGGCTGTAGGCCGCCAGCGTCGCCCCGCCCTCGGGGCAGAGCAGCAGCCCGTCGTCGCGCGCCACGTCGCGCACCGCCGCCGCGATCGCCGCGTCCGACACCGCCAGCGCCGCGCCGCCGCTTTCCCGCACCGCGCGCAGGATCAGGAAGTCGCCCACCGCCTTGGGCACGCGAATGCCCATGGCGATGGTCTGGGCATCCTCCCAGCGCTCGGCAAATTCCACGCCCTGCTCGAAGGCGCGGACCATCGGCGCACAGCCTTCGGCCTGCACCGCGAACATCTTGGGGCGCTTGGGACCGATGAAGCCGATCTTCTCCAGCTCATCGAACGCCTTCCACATGCCGATCAGGCCGGTGCCGCCGCCGGTAGGATAGAAGATCGCGTCGGGCAGTTCCCAGCCGAGCTGCTCGGCCAGTTCCAGCCCCATCGTCTTCTTGCCCTCGATCCGATAGGGTTCCTTCAGGGTCGAGAAATCGAACCAGCCGCGTTCCTTGACGCCCTGGCCGACGATGGCGCCGCAATCGTCGATATAGCCGTTGACGCGATAGACCCGCGCGCCCTGCGCCGCGATTTCGCGCACATTCACTTCGGGCGTGTCGGCCGGGCAGAAGATCATCGATTCCATGCCCGCAACGGCGGCATAGGCGGCCAGCGCCGCGCCGGCATTGCCATTGGTCGGCATCGCCACCTGGGTCACGCCCAGTTCCTTGGCCATGGAGACGGCCATGACGAGGCCCCGCGCCTTGAACGACGCGGTCGGCAACCGCCCCTCATCCTTGGCGAGCAGTTGCGCGCCGCCCAGCCGCTTGGCCGTGCGCGGCAGCGGGATCAGCGGCGTCGCATTTTCGCCCAGGCTCACGATGTTGCTGGTCTGCCGCACCGGCAGCAATTCGCGCCAGCGCCACAGGTCCATCGGCCGGCTGCCAAGCGCTTCCTTGGTCAGCGTGGCCCGCACGCCATCCAGATCATAGCGCACCAGCAGCGGCTTGCCCGCCGCCGACAGCCCATGCAGCCGATCCGCCTCATAACGCTCGCCGGTCAGCGAACATTCGAGATGGGTGACAAAGGTCGGACGGTCGGTGGTGAGGTTGAGATCGTGCAGCAAAAGGGCCTCCGTTCGGGCAAGGATTCGGTGCGTTCGCGGCCCCACGGGGGACCCTGACCGATCCAGCCCGAACGGGGCGGATATTTGTCAGTCCGGCTTCTTCGCCACGCTGACCATGGCGGGGCGCAGCAAGCGGTCCTTGATGCTGTAGCCGGCCTGCATCTCCACCAGCACGGTGCCCGGCTCGGCGTCGGCCGACGGCAATTCCATCACCGCCTGATGCTTGTTCGGGTCGAGCGGCTGGCCGACCGATTCGATCTTGGTGATGCCGTTGCGGCCGAACACCGCCTCCAGCTCACGGCCGGTGGCTTCCAGGCCCGTCACCAGCCCCTTGAACTTGTCGTCCTCGCGCAGATCGGCGGGGATGGCGGCCAGCGCGCGGCCCAGATTGTCGGCAACCGACAGCATGTCGCGGGCAAAGCTGGTCGCGGCATAGGCGCGCGCGTCGGCCAGTTCCTTCTCCAGCCGGCGCCGCACATTCTGCGTATCGGCATGGGCGTATAGAATGTCCTGCTTGGCCGTTTCCAGCTCGGCTTCCAGCGCTGCGATACGCTCGGCATTGGCGTTTTCAGGGGCGTCCACGGGGGTCTCCTCCTCGGGCAGCTGGTCCAGGGTTTCGGTATTTTCGATAGTCTGCTTGTCTTCGCTCATCTCATCAATCTCGACAGCGTCTGTGCGGTGAAATCCACCATGGGGATCACTCGGGCATAGTTCAAGCGCGTGGGGCCGATCACGCCGACCACGCCGACGACCCGGCCGTCCCCGCCGCGATAGGGGGCGGCTATGACCGATGAACCCGAAAGGGAAAAGAGCTTGTTTTCCGAACCGATGAAGATTTTGGTCGCGCTGCCCGCCAGCGCGCTCTCCAGCAGGCGGGAAATCTCCTGCTTGCCCTCCAGCTGCTCCAGCAATTGCCGCACCCGGTCGAGGTCGGCGGCGGTGCCATCGTCGATCAGATGCGCCTGCCCCCGCACGATCAGCACCGGGCGGTCATCGGCATCATGGCTCCAGATCGCGATGCCGCGCGTCACCAGCTCACGCGCCGCGCCCTCCAGCGTGGAGCGCTCCTGCTCCATCTCGCGCGCCAGCAGGTCGCCGGCCTGGCGCAGGGTCAGCCCGCCAAAGCGCGCCGACATGAAATTGGCCGCCTCGTTCAGCATCGATGGCGTCACCCCGCGCGGCAGGTCGAGCACGCGATTCTCGATCGACCCGTCCTGCCCGACCAGCACGGCCAGCGCCTGCCGGTCATTCAAGGGCACGAAGCCGAACTGGCGCAGCACCGGCTCGCGCCGGGGCACCATGACGATGCCGGCGCAGGCGGAAAGCCCCGACAGCGTCGCCGTCGCCGCCGACAGCGCCTCCTCGATCGGCCCGCCCTCGGCCAGCCCCGCCTCGATCGCGCGGCGCTCCTCGACCGACGGCTCGGCTGCCTGCATCATCCCGTCGACGAACAGCCGCAGCCCGGTCTCGGTCGGCATCCGCCCGGCCGAGGTGTGCGGCGCGGCGAGCAGGCCCAGTTCCTCCAGATCCTGCATCACATTGCGGATCGAGGCGGCCGAGAGGCTCAGCCCCATCTTGCTGATCGTGCGCGACCCCACCGGCAACCCGGTGCCCAGATAGCTGTCCACCACCATGCGAAACACGTCGCGCGCGCGGTCATTCAGTTCGGCGATGGAGGCAGTGGCGGCCATGGCGATGATGTAGGCGGCTTTCCCGCGCGGCTCAACGGGGGAGATTGGGGGTGAGTGGGGAATGGTGGCTTCGGACGACCGACACGGGATAACCACCATATTGCCGATCACAATGTTGCGGCATCGGCTAAAGCCCTCTGACTCTCGGCAGCCAATTTTCGCCGCCCATGCGCAGACCTTGCGCCATCCCCACGACAGCCGTTCGGAACGTGTTCATTCGATGCCGCACCGCCGCATGTCTGGGCCTGACCAAGCAGTCGATAGCGCCAGCCAGAGGGGCGGATCAATAACGCACCCTGCCGGCCGTTCAGGTTGAGCGTCCAGCTCACTGAAAACAGCCCTTCGCTCAAGGAGGCCGCCAGCGACGTCATGGAGAGGTAGCGCCCCCCCATCTATGGACGCCACCTCGAATCAATTTCAGCTTTGCGCGCTCGATACAAACAAGCGCGGCACCCGCCGGCGCTTTATACATTTAGCAATATTACAATAAAATTGTAATATATCAAATATTTAAAATGAGACAATTTTACTTACGCAAACCCGTACCAATTTTTTGCGATTTTATTTGACGATTCAAATATCGTTACTGTAGCGTTCTAATATTGTTGACGGCTGCGGTCCGGGAGGGGGAGAACGCAAATGACGTCGATTACGGTTACGGTGGAAGACGATGACGGATCCGAAGTCGGTTGGTTCGTACAGTTGCTGAGTTGGGCACCCAACGATGTCCATCTCATCGTCCACGATCTCAAATTCGTCGGCGAGCACGACAAGAAGTTCCATTTCTCAAGCGCAGACCTCCCGAGCGGCGAATATGGCCTGCGACTGGCACTCCAGGGCCCCGGACGCAAAGTCGGAGCGAGCGTCACGAGTCCGTCCGCAATCTTCTATCCTGCGGGCAAATCCTGGCCACTTTCGCTTAAGGTGCCGACAACCACGACACAGACCAGCAACACCTGGTTCTTCCGAACCTGAAAGGGCTATCGATGCGGTTTCTAGCCCAGTTCTTCGCGACCACCCTTCGCTGTGGCCTCACTGGCGTAGTAACGATCGGGACAATTTCCGCTCATGCGCAGGACAGCAGTGCAAGCTTCGTTGGTGAGAAATTTGCAACACCCGCGCCAAG
Organism: Sphingobium sp. VMM; assembly: GCF_056790315.1. NCBI lineage: Bacteria > Pseudomonadati > Pseudomonadota > Alphaproteobacteria > Sphingomonadales > Sphingobiaceae > Sphingobium > Sphingobium sp. VMM. Next base: position 45,014 of record NZ_JBXGSI010000020.1, on the reverse strand, counting down.
CGATCGTTTTGATACCATCACGAGTAACATCGCCACTTCGCTCGATGTCTCCGAGGAGAAATCTGAGGCGAGCGCCTCGATCGGCGGCTCGCTCGCCGTGACTGGCGATGCACAGACCGTTCAGGATGCAGTACTATGGAAACTTGGCGTTGACGTGCCAATTGGCGGCGGGGACGATCTATTCAAGGATTCGACGCTAGACGCACTCGCAAATAGTCTGAAATTTACTGCCGGCCTCAGCTTTTCGCATTATCGAAACGATCCGAAAAAGCTAGAGTCCGAAGCATATAGCAAGCTATTACAGGAGGCATTTGAAAAGTGCTTTAAAAAAGCTAGCACCAGCAAGACTTTACAGCAAGAATGCGCCTTGGGACTGCGGACACGTAGTGAAGATTTCATTCACATCCATCTTCCCGATGCCGATCTTCGTCTTGCGCGGGCGCTGTATAGTGGCTTCTATACAATCGGCTTCAAGGGAAGTGTCGGATTCAAGGAGTTGGATTATGTCCAACCCGGCTCCATCGATGAAAAAACTGCCAAACGAACTGAATATTCCGCAGCGCTATCGGCAGCCTACTATCCGTCCGACGCGGTAAGCACCTGGAGGCTCGAGGCCGAATACGCACATGCGTATGAGACGGAAGACAAAGCCGTCGTCTGCAAACCAGTGGTCACCGATCCAACCAATGATTGTGTTTACAGTGCGCCGGGAGAACCCAAGCAGAAAGACTCGCTCATTGGACGGTTCGAGTATCGCCGCTTCTTTCCTGTAGGGACTGATAATGCCGGTGTTGGCATTGCCCCAACCGGAAGTTATGATGCTCTTTCGGGTGATGTGGGCGCCGAACTACCGGTATATTTCGTGATCGCAAATGAATCGGTCATCTCGCCCGGCATCAAATTCGCGTACACACGAGATGCTAGCAAAACAGCATCAGAGGACGAAGAATTTACGGTGAGTCTCTTTCTGAAGGCAAGTTTCGATTACAAATAACCTCGCACGTCTGAGCATGATTACGAAGCCGAGATTCAAAAATCCCAAGGTCAGTCCTTTGCATCTGCCAGCTCCCAAGATCGTGGACTGCGGGTTCTAGGCTAGGCATTTGGTAGACGACACAGTAATCCTCCCACTATCGCATCGCACAGCTCTCGTTCACCCCGCCGGCTTGGGCTTCAGCATAGGTTCGATGCCCAGCATCTTGGGGATGGTGCCGATCGTCGTGCGGAGTTTCGCATAGCGGCTATCCATGCAGCCCGACTGGAAATCGAGCCGGGTCGGTTTCGCGCCCTTGCCCCCGCCCTTTCCCCCACCACGCGTCCATTCGATCGTGTAGCTCGGCATGTCGGTGGCGAAGCGGGTGCAATTCTCGCCCTGGGCGATGCGCTTTGCCGTGCCGGTCGCCGGCTTCCACGGGGCAAGGCCGGTGCGCAGTTGGCGATATTGCGCGGCGCTGACGGTGAAGCGGGTCGGACCGGGAACGGAGGTGAAGCGCTCGGGCTCCAGCAGGCCCGAGCCATCGGGCGTCACCCGCAGCGTATAGGCGGGACAGGCACCGAAGCAGCGACCGGCGGTAAAGCGGATCGTGTCGCCAGCGGCCGTCGGCGGCTCCAGCTCCACCTTCTCTCGGTCGGTCACGCATCCCGCCAGCGCCAACATCGCAACCGGCCCCATCATCATCGCTCTCTTCATGGCGCCCCTCTTATCGCAACTTTTGGCGCTTGGCACTGGCATGCGACGCCACCGGGCGCTAAGCGCTCCCACCTGACCGCTTCGGAGTAGAATATTATGCGTCCTTCCGGCCGCGCGCCCGACCAGATGCGCGACATCACCATGGAACCCGGCTTCACCATCCATGCCGAGGGCTCGTGCCTCGTCAGCTTCGGTGACACCCGCGTGCTCTGCACCGCCTCGATCGAGGAAAAGGTACCTCCCTTCCTGCGCGGCAAGGGTTCGGGCTGGGTCACGGCCGAATATGGCATGCTGCCCCGCGCCACCCACACCCGCGGCAGCCGTGAAGCGGCCAAGGGCAAGCAGTCGGGCCGCACCCAGGAAATCCAGCGCCTGATCGGCCGCTCGCTGCGCACGGTCGTCGACCTCAAGAAGCTCGGCGAGCGCCAGATCGTGATCGACTGCGACGTGATCCAGGCCGATGGCGGCACCCGCACCGCCGCCATCTCGGGCAGCTGGGTTGCGCTGCGCATCGCCGTCGACAAGCTGCTCGCCTCGGGCGCGCTCAGCGAAGACCCGATCATCCAGAAGGTCGCGGCGATCAGCTGCGGCATCTATGAAGGCACGCCGGTGCTCGACCTCGACTATGCCGAGGACAGCAATGCGGAGACCGACGCCAACCTGATCCTGACCGGCGACGGCAAGTTCGCCGAAGTGCAGGCCACGGCTGAGGGTGCGGCGTATGACGAGGAAGAGCTGCTCCGCCTGCTCCGCCTCGCCCGCATCGGCTGCGCCAAGATCTTCGCCGCGCAGGATGTGGCGACGGGTCGGTAATTGAAATCCGTTCGCTTCGAGCGAAGTCGAGAAGCAGATAGCGCATTCGTGCGTTTCTCGACTACGCTCGAAACGAACGACACAGGGTAGAGCCAGATGAGCGACGATTTTGGACAGGAACAGGCGATCCGCAAGCTGAAGCCAGGCAAGCTGGTGATCGCCAGCCATAATGCCGGCAAGGTGCGGGAAATCGCCGCGCTGCTCGGCCCCTATGGGATCGAGCCGATCTCCGCCGCGTCGCTCGACCTGCCCGAGCCGGAGGAGACCGGCACGACCTTCATCGCAAACGCCGAGCTGAAGGCGATGCAGGCCGCCGACCTCTCCGGCCTGCCTGCGCTGGCCGACGACAGTGGCCTGTGCGTCGAGGCGCTGAACGGCGATCCGGGTCTCTTTTCCGCCCGCTGGGCCGGGCCGGACAAGGACTTCGGCATGGCGATGCAGAAGGTGTGGGACGGGGTGCAGGCCAAGGGGCCGGACGCCGGCCATGGCGCCCATTTCATCTGCGCCCTCGCCCTCGCCTGGCCCGACGGCCATGTCGAGGCGTTCGAGGGCCGGGTCGACGGCCTGCTGGTCTGGCCGCCGCGCGGGGCAAATGGCTTTGGCTATGACGCGATGTTCCAGCCCTTGGGCCACGACATCAGCTTCGGCGAGATGGACCCGGACGCCAAGCACGCGATGAGCCACCGCGCCGACGCCTTCGCCCAGTTGGTGAAGACAGTGATCTGATCGGATGGGGGGGGGCGGTCCCGGCCGCCCCTATTCCTCGCCGCCCGCCAGCACCGGCGCCGCATCCAGCGGCCCCATGCCGAACATGTTGCCGGCGGGATAATAGCGGCAGACGAGATAGTCGAAGCTGCGGCCCTCGGCCAAAGCGCAGCCAACCGACCGGGTGCCGCGCCAGATGATCTGGGTATAATGGGCGACATCCTGCCAGCGGCCGGTGGTGCTGAAATTGGGCATCTTGCCCGCCCGACGGAAATAGCGCCGTTCATTGAGGAAGGCGCCGACCATCACCTCGTAATCATAGAGACCCCGGCTTCCCATCCACAGATTTTCGCCGCTCGGCACCGCGCGGGTCGCGCGCGGGCTGTGGGCAAAGATGTTGGTCCGCGCCATCTGCCGCGCGTAACGCGCCGCATCCGCCGCCAGCGTCCGGTCCCAGGCGAGCGGGGTCAGGCCCCAGCGGCTGCGTTCGTCATTATGCATGCCCAGAACCACGTCCTGCAGCAGCCCATCGTCGCGATCGGCCTCTTCCATGCCATATTGTTCGGCCGGACCGGGCGCGCGCCGCGCCGGCGCCGCCTGCCCCTTGCCACCGAAAATCCCCAGCATCATGGCGGCCGTCGCAACGGCCAGCCCCCATTTCCACCCGCGCATCGTCTTTGTTCTTTCGACCCGATAACCCGCGCCTCTCCCCCGGCCCGGCCGGTTCGGAACGCGATGCTGCGGCTAAACGCCCGATCGTGTGAAGCAGGGATGAATAGTCCGGTACAGGCGATCGCCTGTCCACGTCACTCCGACGAAACGGGTCGCAGCTTCGCCGAATCGATATGCCAGCGCCGCTGCGCGGCCGATGCCCCGTCGACATCATTGACGCGCCGCACGACATAGGTGCCGGCAAAATGCTGGCGCGTGCCATCCGTCAGTTCCGCGTCGATCGTCACCGGCACCGGTTGGTAGATGGAGCCGGCGCCCGCATCGCCCGGCGTCATCCGGCCGATCGTCACATGGGTCGCGCGGGTGGCGGCAAAGCCGGCCTGGAATTTTTCCATCGTTTGCCCTGCCGGCCCATTCTCGCCCCACTGGCTCCAGGCGGTGCCATAGTCGCGCGCGTTGATCGCCGCATAATAACGCTGCACTACGGCCGCCGCGGCCGCCATGCTCTTGGGTTCGGGCGCGCATCCCGCCATCGGCTCGCCCTGGCCATCGAACAGGGCGCAACTGCGCGCAATCTCATCCTCGATCATCGCACAGCTATTGGCGGCATTGCAGGGCGGATGGGTGGCGGGCGAAACGCTGATGCACAGCTTCACGCGGCGCTCGGCCGCTGCGGCGCCGATCTCGGCGGTGCAGGACAGGGGCGACAGGTCGGCCTGGGTGGATCGGGGGGCCGGTGCCTTGTCCGGCTGGGCGGCGTTGGCGGAGGCGTTTTCGGGCGCGGCGGGCGCAGCGCCCTGATTGTCGGGCGTGGGAGATGGTGAACCACACGCAGAAAGGGCAAGCAGCGTAATCGCCGTGCCCATGCAGGCCCATGGCCTTGTTCTTGAAACGGGCTGCATTTTTCCTCCCCCCTTTTGCCGACTGCGCTTCAAGGCATAATCGACAGAGAGGAAAAATGATCCGCCTGGGATAAGGCCTTCAGCCCTGCCAGCCGCCAAAGTCGCGGTCGAACGGGCTCATGCCATAGACATTGCCGGCCGGATAATAGCGGCAGACCAGATAATCATATTGGGCGCCCTCGCCCAGTGCGCAGCCGACCCGACGGGTGCCGCGCCAGATCATCTGGGTATAGTGGCCGACATCTTCCCAATTGCCGGTCGTGCTGACATCGGGAAAGCGGGCCTTGAACACGAAGGCGCGGCGTTCGTCCATGAAGGCGTCGAGCATGGCGGTATAGCCATAGGCCCGGTGCGTCCCCATCCACAGATTTTCGCCGATTTCCTCGTCGCGCTCACCGCCGTGCGAATGGCGGAACTGGTTGGTATGCACCATCTGGCGCGCATAGCCGGCCGCATCGGCCGCCAGGCGATCGTCCCAGGCCAGCGCGGGCACGCCCAGCGACTGGCGCTCGCGATTATGCACGTCCATCACCACCTGGCGCAGCATCGCGTCGGAACGCGGCGCCGGCTGGATATTATAATAATTCCACACGTCGCGATTGACCGAAGCCGATGCCGGTGCGACCGCCCCTGCGATCATCCCGCCGAAAAGCATCAGTGCAGCCGCTAGCGGGCCGCGCTGAACGCGTCTAAAGATATGTCCACTCATGTCACCCGAAGTCCTTCTCGCCCCACCGGCTTTCACCGAGGCTCTTGGCCTATATGTTCATTGGCCATTTTGTGTTTCGAAGTGTCCTTACTGCGATTTTAACAGTCATGTACGCGACCGGATCGACGCCGATGCGTGGCAGGCTGCGCTGCTCGCCGACCTTGCCCATGAGGCGGAAAAAACCGGCCGGCGACCGCTCCGTTCGATCTTCTTTGGCGGTGGCACGCCGTCGCTGATGCCGCCCCGCATCGCCGCTTCCCTGATCGAGGCAGCGGAAAGACATTGGGGCTTTTCCAACGACATAGAGATCACGCTTGAGGCCAACCCGAACTCGGTGGAAGCCGCGCGTTTCGGCGATCTGGCGGCCGCCGGGATCAACCGCGTGTCGCTCGGCCTGCAGGCGCTCGACAATGACGCCCTGGCCTTCCTGGGGCGTGCCCATGACGTCGATGAGGGGTTGGGCGCACTCGACACGGCTCGTCGCATTTTTGACCGGGTGAGCTTCGATCTCATCTACGCGCGCCCCGGCCAGAGCGAATCGGACTGGGAAGCGGAGCTGGCGCGCGCCCTCTCCTTCGGCACCGGCCATCTGTCGCTCTATCAGTTAACGATCGAGCCGGGCACGCGCTTCGCCACGCTTGCCGCGCAGGGCAAACTGACACCGGTCGACCCGGATCATGGCGCCACCCTTTATGAACTGACCCAGGCGATGACGGCGCAGGCCGGCATCCCTTCCTACGAGATCAGCAACCATGCCCGACCGGGCCAGGAAAGCCGCCATAACCTCATCTACTGGCGCTATGGCGACTATGTCGGCATCGGTCCCGGCGCCCATGGCCGCCGCGGCGGCATGGCGACATTGCGCCACAAGAAGCCGGAAAACTGGATGGGCGCGGTCGATCGCAACGGCAACGGCCTGCAACAGGAAGTGCCGCTGCAGGCCGAGGACAAGGCGCGCGAGGCGCTGCTGATGGGATTGCGGCTGGGCGAAGGGGTCGATCTGGCCCGGATCGCCGGCCTCTCGGGCCTGCCGATCGACGCGCTGGTGGATGATCGGGCGGTCGACCGGATGAATGATCTGGGGCTGGTCTGGCGAACCGGCAACCGGCTTCAGGTCAGCCCGGCGGGCATGTTGCTGCTCGACGCCATCCTGCCCGAAGTGGTGGCGGTCTAAAAAGCCTCAGTCCGGATTGCGATCTAGGTCGGCCAGTTCCTGGTCGATGTCGCGCAGTGCCTCTGCCCGATCGCTTTCCGGCATGCGGCTGGCGGCGATCTGGGCACGGGCGGCGGTCAGCCCGGCGCGCGCGGCATTGCGCCCCGCCCGTTCGGCATTGCGGGACATGCGCTCTGCATCGCGGGCGTTCAGCATGGCGATCCGCTCCGCCTTGCGGGCCTGCGCCTCGATCGCCCGCTCGCAGATGCGAACCCGGATGTTGCGGCGGCCATTGGCATCGACAAATTCGCGATGGCTGGTGACCTTGTCACCCTCGCAGCCTTCGCGCACGTCGACCACCGGCACCATGCGGGCAATCTCCGCCTCGGTCGGGATGCGATGGGTTTCGACCCGGCCATTGGCATGGGTGACGATCACCCGGCCCGGCTCGCTGCGCACCGTCACCGGCGGCACGGGCGGGACCGGCGGAACCGGGGGCACGATGTCGGCAGCCGGAACCGGCGGCACGGGCGCTGCAGGCGGCACGCGATCGGCATGGGCCACCGGCGCGGGCGCTGCCGCCGGCATCGGCGCGGCGGCGGGAACCGGTGCGGCCTGCGGCAGGGCCTCCCGCGCCGATACGGGCTGCGACACCAGGTTGGTCAGCTTGGCAAAATCGGCCTGATCGACCTTGTCGGTGATCGCCGCCATCTGCTGCGCGGCGCGGCTGCCCGATGCGGTGAGGGCCAGGCCCGTGGCGACGACCATGGCGACGGCGGCCATGCCCCAACTGATGCGCTTCAACGATGTTTCATGGCTCGAAAGCATTTTCAGCCTCCCCTTGAGCGTGGTGATGCGGGTGAGATGGCAGGCGCCGGCAAATTGGCGACCACCGGCGGCCTTCAATATAGCGCGGCCATAGGCATGGGCCTGATCCTGGCCGTAGAGCGAGAGGACCCGCGCGTCGCAGGCGGTTTCCTGATCCGCACGATAGGCGCGATAGGCGATCCAGGCGACCGGATTGCACCAGTGCAGCGCCAGCAGCAGCAGCGCGACCATGTTGGCGGCCAAATCGCCGCGCTCATGATGGGCGCGTTCATGGGCGATCGCCATATCCTGCTCCTGCGCGTCATAGCGCAGCCCGAAATCGGCCGGCAGGACAATATAGGGCCGGAAAATACCGAAGGCGAGCGGCCCCGATGCCTGCGGACTGGTGACCAGGCGGATGCGCCCTTCCTCGCCCAGCGGCGTCGATCCGGCCAATATGTCGCGGCGAAACCGGGCATAGCCGATCGCCTGTACGACCAGGAACAGGACGACGCCCAGCGCCCACAGGCCGATCGCCATTTCCAGCCAGGGGATGCTTGTCGCGACCGCCTGTGTCGCGGGCGAAGGCGCGATCTCCAGCAGCGCCGGCAGGCCCGCCTGGTCCACGACATTATGCAGCGGCGAAGGCGCGGCAACCTCGCGCGGCAAGGTCGGCAACAGCATGCGGGCCAGCGGCAGCAGCCACAGCCAATAGGCCGCCCCCGCCCCCAGCCAGCGTGCCACCGGGCGTCGCAACATCATCACCATTGCCATCAGCAGGGTCGTGGCGATCAGCATTTCGGCCATCCAGACGCTCATGATTTCAACCCCTTCAGGATTTCCTCAAGCTCCGCGATATCATCCGCGCTCAACTGGTCCTGGCTCGCCAGCTGGGCGACCAGGGGAGAGATGCGACCGCCGAACAGGCGATTGACCAGCCGTCCGGACTCGCTGGCCACATAATCCTCGCGCGCCACCAGCGGGCGATAGAGGAAGCGGCGGCCATCCTGGTCGGCGGCGATCACCTCCTTGGCCATCAGCCGCGACAGCAAGGTCTTGACCGTCTGCAGGCTCCAGTCGCGTTCGGCGGTGACGCGATCGGCGACGTCATTGGCGGTTGCCGGCGCCTGTTCCCACAGCGCTTCCATCACCACCAGTTCCGCTTCGCTGATCTTCTCGCTCACTGCCCGATCCCGATCCTGTTCCGACTCTCCAACTACACATGTAGTCGCATCGATTACGGATGTAGTCAATCAGAAAAGCGGCTCGGCCCAAATGGCTTTTCGACGAAAGTGTCGGGCGACCTTACAAACAACCACGGACGACTGGCGGCATTAACCCTTGCACCACGCACGAATGCGTGGCTTTCCGCGTCTGGCACGCCGGATGCTTCTCTTTCCGCATTCCCACCGTTCAACTACCCGGGGGATGCAGGCACGGTCTCCGCAGGCATCCCCCACCCGGTGGCCGTTCCCGAAGCTTTCACAGACCTTATCGCCAGCCGGGCTTGCAGCACATTGAACCGGCCCTGGCCGGCTTCATATGCACGCACTGCAGACAAGAAAAAGGGCGGCCCGACCAGCGGACCGCCCCTCGATCTTTCGCCCTGAGCCGGCGATCAGTTCGCCGCAGCGACGCCGTTGTCGGTCATCAGCTGCTGAAGCTCGCCAGCTTCATACATTTCCATCATGATGTCGCTGCCGCCGACAAATTCGCCCTTCACATAGAGCTGGGGAATGGTCGGCCAGTCCGAGAAGGTCTTGATGCCCTGGCGGACCGCCTGGTCCTGCAGCACGTCGACCGTCTCGTAATTCACGCCCAGATGCTCCAGGATCGCGATCGCGCGGCTGGAAAAGCCGCACTGGGGGAAGAGCGGCGTGCCCTTCATGAAGAGCACCACGTCATTGCCGTTGACGATGTCGGCGATCCGCTGCTGCACGGCGTCGGTCATTTCACTGGGTCCAATTCTTTGTCTGGCGTCGCCGCGCGGCGGGACGCATATGTCGCTATGGCGGTTAGTTGGGAACGGCGGTGGTCAGTTGCAAGGCGTGAAGCACCCCGCCCATGCGTCCGCCCAGCGCCGCATAGACGGCGCGCTGCTGCGCCACCCGGCTCATGCCCCGAAAGCTTTCGGACACGACCTTCGCCGCATAATGATCGCCGTCACCGGCCAGGTCGGTAATCTCGACCTGCGCATCCGGGATCGCGGTCTTGATCATCTCGGCAATATCGTCTGCTGCCATCGGCATGGCGATACCTGCCTTACTGCGCTTCGATGAACATGCGGCGGGCGATCACCGCCTGCTCGTCGAGCGCGGTGCGCACGCCCGCTTCGTCGATGTCGAGGCCGGCCTGGGTCATGTCGCCCAGCAGCTTGCGGATGACGTCCTCATCGCCCGCTTCCTCGAAATCGGCCTGCACGACGGCCTTGGCATAAGCGTCGGTTTCCTCAGGGGTCAGGCCCATCTTCGCGGCCGCCCATTCGCCCAGCAGGCGGTTGCGGCGCGCCTGGATGCGGAACTGCATCTCCTGATCGTGCGCGAACATATTTTCAAATGCGCGCTCGCGGTCGTCGAAAGTGGTCATGCGTGAAGCCCTGTTGAAATGCGTCTGTCGCGTTCAGAGATAGGCGGAACCGCGCCTTTAGGCAACGGCCGGCACCAGCCAGGGGCGCAAAGCCGCATCCTTCGCCTCGAACGCGTCGATCACATCCGCCTCGTCCAGGGTCAGGCCGATCTCGTCGAGGCCGCCCAGCAGGCAATGCTTGCGGAACGGATCGATCTCGAAGCTGAAGCGATCCTGATATTGGGTGGTGACGCTCTGCTGCTCCAGATCGACATGGATCGGATCAGTCTTCGCCACTTCCATCAGCCGGTCGATCGCCTCCTGCGGCAGCACCACTGTCAATATGCCGTTCTTGAACGCATTGCCCGAGAAGATGTCGGAAAAGCTCGGCGCGATCACCACCTTGATGCCCAGGTCGCCCAGCGCCCAGGCGGCATGTTCACGGCTGGAGCCACAGCCGAAATTGTCGCCCGCGATCAGGATCGGGCTGCCGGCATATTCGGGATCGTCGAAGACATTGCCCGGTTCCTTGCGCAGCACCTCGAACGCGCCCTTGCCAAGGCCGGCGCGCGAAATCGTCTTGAGCCAGTGCGCCGGGATGACGATGTCGGTATCGACATTCTTCATCCCGAACGGATAGGCCCGGCCGTCAACGGTAGTCAGCTTGTCCATCAGTGCGCCCGCTTCGCCTCAACCGCGGGACCGTCCTCAGCGCGGCCCAGCGTCGCGGCCATCGCCGCACTGGCCAGCGCGCCCAGCGCCAGCACCCAGAATACCTTCTTCATGCGACCATCCCCTCTTTTTCACCCATCAATGCGCGCACGTCGGTCAACCGGCCGGTCAGCGCGGCAGCAGCCGCCATTTCCGGCGAGACCAGATGCGTGCGCGACCCCGGACCCTGACGGCCCATGAAATTGCGGTTGCTGGTCGATGCGCAGCGTTCGCCGGCCGGCACCTTGTCCGGGTTCATGCCCAGGCATGCCGAACAGCCCGGCTCGCGCCATTCGAAACCGGCGTCGAGGAAGATGCGGTCCAGCCCCTCGGCCTCGGCCATGCGCTTGACCAGGCCCGACCCCGGCACGACCATCGCATGCTTGATGCCGGCGGCGATATGCCGCCCCTTCAGCAGGCCGGCGGCGGCGCGCAGATCCTCAATCCGACTGTTGGTGCAGCTGCCGATGAAGACATGCTCGATCGCGACATCTTCCATCTTCTGTCCGGCGGACAGGCCCATATAGTCGAGCGACTTCTGCGCGGCGGCGCGCTTCGACGCATCGGCGAAGCTTTCCGGATCCGGCACCACGCCGGTCACCGGCACTACATCCTCGGGGCTGGTGCCCCAGGTGACGTTGGGGACGATGTCGGCCGCGTCGATCACGACCGTCTTGTCGAACACCGCGCCTTCATCGGTGTGCAGCGTCTTCCACCAGGCCACGGCCGCATCCCAGTCGGCCCCCTTGGGCGCCATCGGGCGACCTTCGATATAGGCAAAGGTGTTTTCGTCCGGCGCGAACAGGCCGGACCGGGCGCCCGCCTCGATCGACATGTTGGCGACGGTCAGGCGGCCCTCGATCGACATGTCGCGGAACACCGACCCGCGATATTCCATGACATAGCCGGTGCCGCCGGCGGTGCCGATCGTGCCACAGATTGCCAGCGCCACATCCTTGGGGGTGACGCCATAGCCCAGCTCGCCCTCGACCACGACCTGCATGGTCTTGGACTGCTTCAGCAGCAGCGTCTGGGTCGCCAGCACATGCTCGACCTCGGACGTGCCGATGCCGAAGGCCAGCGCGCCCAGCGCGCCGTGCGAGCTGGTGTGGCTGTCGCCGCAGACCAGGGTAGTGCCCGGCAAGGTGAAGCCCTGTTCCGGGCCGACGACATGGACGATGCCCTGTTCCGGGTCCGCGTCGCCGATCAGGCGCACGCCGAACTCCGGCGCATTGCGCTCCAGCGCGGCCAACTGCTGCGCGCTTTCCGGGTCGGCGATCGGGATGCGATGGCCATCGGCGTCGCGGCGCGGCGTGGTCGGCAGATTATGGTCGGGTACCGCAAGGGTCAGGTCCGGCCGGCGCACTTTTCGTCCAGCGAGACGAAGTCCTTCAAACGCCTGCGGGCTCGTCACTTCATGCACGAGGTGACGATCGATATAGATCAGGCAGGTTCCATCGGGACGCCGTTCAACGACATGCGCGTCCCAGATCTTCTCATAGAGGGTGCGTGGCTTAACCATGGTCCCCTCCCCCTAGACCCGTAAGGCGCCAGGGGAAAGGGGGAGAAACAGGCCTTGCGATGGAAAATGTGCGTTTTTCGCAAGGATGAAGCAATAATGTTACGCCGCGCGATAATCCTCGACCACGCGGCCGACCGCCGCCAGTTCCGCCTCATGCCCCTCCTCGCGCCAGCTTTCGGCCAGCGCCGCCTGTTCCCATTCGCGCATCGCCGGATGGGCCAGCATGGTCTCGACCCAGCCGCGCGCGATCGGCCCGACATCCAGGCCATAGCTGCGCACCCGGAAGGCGACCGGCGCATAGAAGGCGTCGAGCGCGCTGAAATCGGCGCCGGCCAGATAGGGCCCGCCAAAGCGCGCCAGCCCCTGCTCCCAAAGTTCGCGCAACCGGGCGATATCCTTGTTGAGCGCCGGCTCGATCAGGTTCAGCTCCACCCGCACCCCAACATTCATCGTGCAGGTCGAACGCAGCGCGGAAAAGCCGCTGTGCATTTCCGCCACCGCGCACTGGGCAAAGGCCCGCGCATCGGCATCGGCAGGCCAGACGCCCTCATGCCGGTCGGCCAGATAGAGGAGGATGCCGAGCGAATCCCAGAGCGTCCGGTCGCCATCGATCAACGCCGGCACCTGTCCCGTCGGCGAAAAGCTGCGAAAGGCGCTGTAATTGACCGGCGCGGCAAAGGGCTCGATCCGATCGACGAAATCGATCCCCAGCCCCTTCATCAGCAGCCAGGGCCGCAGCGACCAGCTCGAATAATTCCGGTTGGCGGTGATGAGCGTATAGGCCATCGATCAATCTCCCCTGTGCGTGGTGCGCGTCCCCTTAGCGCAACGGGAAACGGCCCGACAGGCGGAACGATCCACGGGTCTGACAAGCTCAGCTTATCAGGCAGGACGGGGAAGCTCGGCGCGCGCCTGACGAGCAAGTGGGAAGCGGACCGGTTGCTTACCCTCTCCCGTTCGCGAGAGAGGGAGGCGCCCGCGCCATAGGCGTGGGAGGGTGAGGGCCTTCTAAAACAAGCGCCCCTCATCCAACTTCGCCTGGCCGGCCTTGCCGGCAAGGCTTCCTATCCTTCTCCCGCCAGCGGGAGAAGGAATGAGCGCTTCTGATCGGTTGCGGCTGGGCGGCTTTCGGCACCCTGATTTCGATCTGCTGGGCAACACGAACGGGTGGATCAGGGGACGGCCATTTTTATGCCGTCATCCCCGCGGAGGCGGAGATCCATCTCACCAGCGCGGGACCAGATGCAAGGTCAGGAGATGGATTCCCGCCTATGCGGGAATGACGAATAAGGGTGGGAAGCTGACTGGCGGCTTACGGGAAAGCGTAGGCCGATAAAGGTCATTTTGCCATGCCGGAAAGCCCTTAAACGAGGTTGTCGGACACATCCTCAATCCGCCAGTGACTCTTGGTTCCACAACACTGAGCAATGCTGGCGACGTCATAATACCCGCTGAATTGCCTATTCACCTGTCCGAAATCGTGTGTTTTTCGGTGGGTTAGAAGCTATCGGTCATATGTGCATCGGAGAACGTCGCAGTATGATTGATATGTCACCAGCATTGCCTCCTTCAGAAGAACAGGTCATTGAGCAGCGATTGATTGAGTGCGGCCTTAATGCGAAGGGCTTATCGGTCAAATATGAGGCTCATCTTCAAAGCATAGAAATTGTAATTCGACCAAATGCTGGTGCAAATGTGGATCGTTTCAAATGCATCAAAGATGCTTCTGGATACGAGATCGTAACATTTGAAGATCGAAATATGCATGTTGCTTACAATGAATATGCTTCCGAACTAGCTCGTTCGCAGGTTTTGGATGGCTTCAAGGCGTCTCTCGAAGAAAAGGGCCTATTGGAAGCTTTTCCAGAACGTCGGAAATTCCAAAATTTGCGCGAATACGCGAAGGCCCTCGAAACACATGGGGGCTTAAAAGCCCGGCACCGCGTTGCGAGTTTCTGGTGACGTCATTGTCTTCGATCCGCCTCACAACGATAAGAACCCGGCGGATTTTATGGAACGCTATTCTAACCTGTTAGCGATAGTCGGCTACGCCTCCGCGCTTGAACGCTTGAACTTCGGATTTATCGGTAACGCGGCTGTTTCGGAGAAGTGAAAACCGTCCGCTTCGGAGTGCGACGAAAGGCAGGTTAGATGACCGACATTGGTCGCTTCCAGACCGACAGCTATCCCTCCCTCCCGCCGCAGCTCTTTCCTACACAGGGCTTTTTCTGTTCTATCCTGTTGGATGAACCAGCCTCTTCCTCCTCCGCTCGCCGCGCTGCTCGAAACCGGCAAAATCAGCCATGCCGCGCAGATGGTCAGCATGTCCCGTTCCAGCGCCCACCGGCTGCGCGAGGCTCGCGGGCACCGGCTTCGACCGCTGCTGGGCCAATGCGCTGGCGCTCCACGCCGCCCGCCGGGCTGATCCGCTCGCGCCGATCCGCCGACATAGGGGGCCGATCGGTCGGTAAATGTCGCCCGGCTGTCGCCTGACTGTCGCGTCGCTGTCGCTTCGGTGTGACCCCAGTGTCGCTTCAGTGTCGCTCCACTGTCGCTTCACCGGCGCGCGACAGGCGCGTTGTCGCCAAAATCGCCCCGAAATCACGACGCATGACGGTGTGAACTTTCAACTGTCGCGTCATTTCCCCCTCCCCCCTAGAGCGATTTCCAAGCAATCGGCATCGATTGCTGATTAAGAAATCGCGGTAAAACAAATAATAGCCAAGCCCTTGCAGGCGCGGCACTAAGGCGACCCCGGCGGGCGGGCGACCGTTCGCGCCAGGGCCAGAACAGGGAGCATTTCGTGAACCGACGCCAATTCCTCACCACCAGCGGCGCCACGGCGCTGGCCGCATCCGCCCCGCGCGCCTTTGCGCAGCCGGGATCGCAGGATGCCCGCCTGCGCGCCATGCTGGACGGCTTCTTCTATGAGCGGCTGGACGACAGCCCGGAACAGGCGACCCGCCTTGGCCTCGACATCGGTGCCCGCGCCGCGCTGCGCGGCAAGCTCAGCGACACCAGCGCTGCCGGCGCGGCCCGCGATCTGGCCCGCAGCAAGGCGCAGGCGAAGCAGCTTGCCGGTCTCGATCGCGCGGCGCTCAGCCCGGCCAGCCAGCTCGACTATGATGTCGTCGCCTATCAGCTCGACCGCGCCGTGGGTGGCGAACGTTTCGCCTATGGCGAGACGGCAGGCCGCTATGCGCCCTATATCCTGAGCCAGCTCACCGGCTCCTATCGCGAGACGCCCGATTTCCTCGACAGCCAGCACCGGGTGAAGGACGCAGCCGATGCCGACGCTTATCTGGCGCGGCTCGAAGCCTTTCCCGTCAGCATGGACGGCGAGCTGGAGCGGCAGAAGGCTGACGCGGCCAAGGGCGTGTTCGCGCCCGACTATATTCTCGACACGACGATGAAGATGCAGGCGGCGCTGCGCGACCAGCCCGCCGCGCAGACCGTGCTGGTGGCGAGCTTTGCCAAGAAGCTGGCCGCCGCCGGCCTGCCGCCCGAACGCGCGGCGCAGGCGGAAAAGATCGTAGCGGAGAAGGTCTTCCCCGCCGTCGATCGCCAGCGCGCGCTGGTGCAGCAATTGCGCGCCAAGGCGGTGCATGACGCCGGCTGCTGGCGCCTGCCCGATGGCGAGGCCTTCTACGCCGCCGCCGCCGAGGCTGCGACTACGACCCGGCTGACCGGCGACGAGATCCACCAGATGGGCCTGGATCAAGTTGCCAGCATCTCGTCGCGGATCGACGCGATCCTGAAGGGCGAAGGGATGAGCCAGGGCACGGTCGGCGACCGTCTGGTCGCGCTCAACAAGCGCCCCGACCAGCTCTACCCCAATACCGATCCGGGCCGCGAGGCGCTGCTGGCACAGCTCAACAGCCAGATCAAGGCGATGCAGGCGCGGCTGGGCGAGGCGTTCAACACCGTGCCCAAGGCGCCGGTCGAGGTGCGCCGCGTGCCGGTGACGATCCAGGCGGGCGCGCCGGGCGGCTATTATCAGAATGCCTCGCTCGACGGGTCGCGGCCGGCCATCTATTTTATCAACCTGCGCGACACGTTCGACCGGCCGAAATTCGGCCTCGCCACGCTGACCCATCATGAGGCTGTGCCGGGCCACCATCTGCAGGTGACGGTGGCGCTGGAATCGGATTCGATCCCGATGATCCGCCGCCGCGGCTTCTACAGCGGCTATTCCGAAGGCTGGGCGCTCTATTCCGAGCAGCTCGCCGACGAGATGGGCATGTACAAGGGCGATCCGCTGGGCCAGGTCGGCTATCTCCAGTCGCTGCTGTTCCGCGCCACCCGGCTGGTGGTCGACAGCGGCATGCACGCCAAGCGCTGGAGCCGCGAGAAGGCGACCGATTATCTCATCGCCACCACCGGCATCGCGCGCGGCCGCAGCCAGGGCGAGATCGACCGCTATACCGTCTGGCCGGGTCAGGCGTGCAGCTACAAGATCGGCCACACCGTGTGGAACGACCTGCGCGAGCAAGTGAAGAAGGCGCAGGGCGACAAGTTCGACCTCAAGCAGTTCCACGAGGTGCTGACGCTGGGCGCGATGCCGCTCGACATATTGAAGCAGGCGGTGCGCCAGCGGGCGGGGATCGCCTGAACCGATAGGTAAAAAAACGGCCCGGTGGTGCGCCACCGGGCCGTCGAGGGTCCTTCCACCCAAATCGCGAGAGGAGTGTCGAATTCCCCGCGAACTGGCTGTCTTCACGGCCCCGGCCGCGAAACCCTAATCTTCCATGCTTGTTACGCTTGCGGAACCCATCTTCCCGACAAGCATCGGGATATCGCCGGGAAGATGGGGCGCCTGCGGTGTTTAGGCCGCAAACTGGTTCCCCCGCGGCCTTTAGGCCGCAAACTGATTCATCGTGTTGTGGGCGCCGCCGGCCTTGAGCGCGGCTTCGCCGGCGAAATATTCCTTATGGTCGTCGCCAATGTCGGAGCCGGCCATATTCTGGTGCTTCACGCAGGCGATGCCCTGGCGGATTTCCTGCCGCTGCACGCCCTTGACGTAGCCCAGCATGCCGGCCTCGCCGAAATATTCCTTGGCGAGATTGTCGGTGCTGAGCGCCGCAGTGTGATAGGTCGGCAGGGTGATGAGGTGGTGGAAGATGCCCGCCTCGCGCGCCGCATCCTTCTGGAAGGTGCGGATGCGTTCGTCCGCCTCGATGCCGAGGTCGGTGGCATCATAATCCGCGCTCATCAGCCTCGCCCGGTCATAGGCGCTGACATCCTTGCCAGCTTCGCCCCAGGCGTCGAACACCTGCTGACGGAAGTTCAGCGTCCAGTTGAAGCTGGGCGAATTGTTATAGACCAGCTTGGCATTGGGGATCACCTCGCGGATGCGGCTGACCATCCCGCCGATCTGGCCGATATGCGGCTTTTCGGTCTCGATCCACAGCAGGTCGGCGCCGTTCTGGAGCGCGGTGATGCAGTCGAGGACGCAGCGATCCTCGCCGGTGCCGGCGCGGAACTGATAGAGGTTCGACGGCAGGCGCTTGGGCTTCAGCAACTGCCCATCGCGGCTGATGAGAACATCACCATGGCCGATCGCGCCGGCATCGACCGGATCGCAATCGAGGAAGCCATTATAGAGGTCGCCGATGTCGCCCGCTTCACGGGTGAAGGCGATCTGCTTGGTGAGACCCGCGCCCAGCGAGTCGGTACGTGCGACGATCACGCCGTCGTCGATCCCGAGTTCCAGGAAGGCGTAGCGGACCGCCCGGATTTTCGCGAGGAAGTCCTCATGCGGGACCGTGACCTTGCCGTCCTGATGGCCGCACTGCTTTTCGTCCGAGACCTGATTCTCGATCTGGATGCAGCAGGCGCCGGCCTCGATGAACTTCTTGGCGAGCAGGTAGGTCGCCTCGGCATTGCCGAAGCCGGCATCGATGTCGGCGACGATCGGGACGATATGGGTTTCGTAATTGTCGATCTGCTGCTGCAGCTTGGCGGCGCGGACCTCGTCCCCTTCCGCGCGGGCCTTGTCGAGATCGCGGAACAGGCCGCCCAACTCGCGGGCGTCGGCCTGGCGCAGGAAGGTGTAGAGCTCCTCGATCAACGCGGGGACGCTGGTCTTTTCATGCATCGACTGGTCGGGCAGCGGGCCGAACTCGCTGCGCAGCGCCGCGACCATCCAGCCCGAAAGATAGAGGTAGCGGCCCTTGGTGGTGCCGAAATGCTTTTTGATGCTGATCATCTTCTGCTGGCCGATGAAGCCGTGCCAGCAGCCCAGCGACTGGGTGTAGTTGGCCGGATCGGCATCATAGGCGGCCATGTCGGCGCGCATGATCTTTGCAGTGTAGCGGGCGATGTCGAGGCCGCTCTGGAACCGGTTCTGCAGGCGCATCCGGGCGACGGATTCGGGCGCGATGCCGTCCCAATGGCCCTGGCCACCGATCAGCGTGTCGGCCTTCGCGATTTCACTTTGATAGGTCATGTCGTCATTCCCTCGGGGTGAGCTGCAAGAAAGAATGACAGCGAAGTAGACACAGGAAATGGGGTGCGGCACCCCTGCCAAAGTCCAGTTGTCGATCTTTACAAAAATCTGCTGTAAAGTTGTAAAGAGCGTACAGGAGTCGGTGTCATGGCCAAGGATCGTCCCGTCTATATGGGGCCGCGATTGCGGCGATTGCGGCGCGAGCTGGGCCTGACCCAGGCCGACATGGCCAATGATCTGGAGATCAGCGCCTCCTATGTCGCGCTGCTGGAGCGCAACCAGCGACCGCTGACCGCCGACATGCTGTTGCGCCTTGCCCGCACCTACAAGCTGGACATGGCCGAGGTGGCGGGCGACGGCGGCGCGGAACAAACGGCGCGGCTGCAGGCGGTGCTGAAAGACCCGATGTTCGCCGATATCGACCTGCCGCAACTGGCGACCGGCGATGTCGCGGTCAATTATCCGGGCATTACAGAGGCTTTGCTGCGGCTCTATACCAGCTATCGCGAGGAGCATCTGGCGCTGGCGGACCGGGGGGCGGAGGCGGAGCCGCAGGAGGATGGCGCCGATCCGGTGGCGGAGGCGCGGCGCTTCATCGCTGCGCGGCGCAACAGCTTTCCGCTGCTCGACGATGCGGCCGAGAAGCTGGCGGCGGAAGCGGAGGCCGAGGGTGGCTTGTCGGGCTGGCTCAAGGCCCGCCACAATTTGCGGGTGCGGCGATTGCCGTCGGACGTGATGGCGGGATCGATGCGGCGGCTCGACCGGCATCGTGACGCGGTGCTGCTGGACGATGCGCTGGACAGCGCCAGCTCGGCCTTTCAACTGGCGTTGCAGATCGCCTATCTGGAGATGCGCAAGGGCTTCGATACGCTACTGAAGGACGGACAGTTCGCCAGCGAGAGCGGGCGGCGGCTCGCCCGGCGGGCGCTGGCCAGCTATGGCGCGGCGGCGATCCTGATGCCCTATGCCGCCTTCGCCAAGGCGGTGGAGGCCAGGCGCTATGATGTCGAGGCGCTGGCCCGGCAGTTCGGCGTCAGCTTCGAGCAGGCGGCGCATCGCCTCACCACCTTGCAGAAGCCGGGGCAGGAGCGCGTGCCCTTCTTCTTCCTGCGGGTCGATCCGGCCGGCAATGTCTCCAAGCGGCTGGACGGGGCCGGCTTTCCCTTTGCCCGCCATGGCGGTTCCTGCCCGCTCTGGTCGGTGCATCGCGTGTTCGAAACCCCGCGCGAGGTGGTGACGCAATGGCTGGAACTGCCCGACGGCCAGCGTTTCTTCTCGATCGCACGCACCGTCACCGCCGGCGGCGGCAGTTGGGGCGCGGCCAAAGTGGAGCGGGCGATCGCACTGTGCTGCGCGGCCGACCATGCCCATCGGCTGATCTATAGCCAGGATGCGCCGGCCCCCGCGCCGACGCCGATCGGCGTCACCTGCCGCCTGTGCCACCGCAGCCAGTGCATGGCCCGGTCCGCCCCGCCGATCGGCCGCGACATGCTGCCCGACGATTATCGGCGGACGCGGGCGCCTTTCGGCTTTGCCGATGGTTAGGCAGATGAGGCGCTTACCTGCCTCCGTTCATTTCGAGCTTGTCGAGAAACGGGGTAAGCGGGACATGAAGGTCGGCGCTTGCCGCTTCTCGACAGGCTCGAAGCGAACGGATTGGGGGGTAGGCTCTGATGGATGAGGAAACGCCGCCGATGGGGTCACCGCAGAGCCTCTCTAAGCGATCGCTGGCGATTGCCGGGCTGTCGACCATCGTCGAATGGTATGACTTCACCCTCTATCTCTATCTCGCCACCCTGTTGTCGCGCATCTTCTATGGCGGCGGCGCGGCGGGCGTGGGGCATGTGCTGGCGGGCTTTGCAATCGCCTATCTGATGCGGCCGCTGGGCGCGATCGTCTTTGGCCATATCGGCGATCGCCATGGCCGGCGGCCGACCATGTTGCTGTCGATGGCGCTGATGAGCGCGGCGATGCTGGCGACCGCGCTGTTGCCGACGCAGGCGCAGGTCGGGGCGATGGCGGGATGGCTGCTGCTGGCGCTGCGCTGTGTCATGGCCTTCTCGGTCGGGGGCGAATATACCGGCGTCGTCGCCTATCTGCTGGAAGGCGCGCCGCCCGGTCGGCGCGGCCTCATCACATCCCTGGCGTCGGCGGCGAGCGAGGTCGGCGGGTTGCTGGCAGTGGCGCTGTCCGCCCTCACCGTAGCGCTGCTGGACGAGGCGGCGCTGGCCGACTGGGGCTGGCGCATTCCCTTCCTGGTCGGCGCGGGGCTGGCGGCGCTCATCCTGCTGGCGCGGTCGCGGATCGAGGAATCGCCCGATTTCCTGGCGCAGCGCGCCCGTGGCAGCATCCCGGCTCAGCCCCTGCGCCTCAGCCTGCGCGCCTATCGACCGGCGATCGGCCGCGGCTTTGCCATTTCGGCGCTGGGGTCGATCACCTATTATGTCGGCATCGTCTATGTGCCGAGCTTCCTGATCGGGACCGGCCGCATGGGCGAGGCCGATGCGCTGACACTCTCGACGCTGGCGGCGCTGGTGGTGATCCTGGTGACGCCGCTGGTCGGCGCCTTGTCCGACCGGATCGGGCGGCGGCCGGTGCTGGTCGCGCTGGCGCTCGCCGGTGTGGCGCTGCCGGCCCTGCTCTTTGCCCTTATGGCCCAGGGAAGTGCATTGGGCGGCGCGCTGCTGGGCGCGACCCTGCTGGCGGCACTGGGCGGAGCAGTGAGCGCGGTCGGCGCCGTGGCCACGGCCGAGCAGTTTCCCGGCGAAGGGCGGCTGAGCGGCCTCGCCTTTGGCGCCACCGGCGCGACGGCGCTGTTCGGCGGCCTCACCCCCTATCTGTCGCACCAGCTGACGCAGGCAAGCGGATGGGCGTCCGCGCCCGGATGGCTGATCGCGATCGTCGCGCTCGGCGTATTGCCGGTGCTCTGGCGCCTGCCCGAAAGCGCGCCAAAGCGACAACAGCCCTGCTGAGCCCCCTTCCCGCATGGCCCTCTCTCCGCTAGCGCATGCGCCACAAAAGAAAGGGGAGCATCCTTAATGCGTTTGACGATTTCGCTGGCCGCGCTCGCGCTGGCCATCATGCCCATGGCCGTCCAGGCCCAGGACGACGGGAAGAAGAAGGATGAGGCACCGGCCGCCGAAGCTGGCGTGCCCGCCCCCAATGTCTCGGTCACCCATCATAAGGGCGTGTTCGGCGGCAAAGCGATCAGCTACACCGCGACAACCGGCGAAACCTATCTGAAGGACAAGGATGGCAAGCCGCTCGCGGCGATCTACGCCACCGCCTATGTCAAGGATGGCGGCGACAAGAAGCGCCCGATCACCTTCCTCTATAATGGCGGCCCCGGCTCGGGCTCGCTCTGGCTGCACATGGGCGCCTTCGGCCCCAAGCGCGTCGTGCTCCCCGATGCGCAGGATGACGGCGCGCCGCCCTATCCGCTGGTCGACAATGCCGAATCGCTGCTCGACGTCACCGATCTCGTCTTCATCGATCCGGTCGGCACCGGCTTTTCCCACGCCATCGGCAAGAAGGATCCCAAGGATTATTGGGGCGTCTCCGCCGACGCCAAGTCGATCGCCGACTATATCCGCCTGTGGCTCAATGAGAATGGCCGCTGGTCCTCGCCCAAGTTCATCGGCGGCGAAAGCTATGGCACCACCCGTTCGGTCGCGCTGATCAACGAGCTGGAGGGCAGCTATAACGACGTCGCGGTCAACGGCATCATCCTGATCTCGTCGATCCTCGACTTCGGCGCCTCGGCCGAGGTGCAGGGCAATGAAATGCCCTATATCCTCAACCTCCCCTCGATGGCGACGACCGCCTGGTATCACAAGAAAATGGGCAATCCGCCCGCCACCGTGGCCGAAGCCGCCCAGCAGGCCCGCGCCTTTGCCATCGGCCCCTATGCCGCCGCGCTGCTCAAGGGCAATCAACTGTCGGACCAGGAACGCGCCAGCGTCCGTGCTGAACTCGCCCGCCTCACCGGCCTGTCGGAGCAATTTGTCGACCATGCCGAGCTGCGCATCTCGCCCGGCCGTTTCTACAAGGAATTGCTGCGCGATCGCGGCGTCTCCATCGGCCGCCTCGACACCCGCTACACCGGCAAGGATTATGATGCGGCCGGCGAGGAGCCGGACAATGACCCCAGCTTCTACGCGATCGACGGCGCCTATACCGCGGCGATGAACAGCTATGCCCGCGACGAGCTGAAGTACAAGACCGACCGCAGCTATGTGACGATCGGCGGGGTCAGCGGCTGGGACTGGAAGCTGCAGGGCCAGCGCGGACGCGACAGCGAAGTCTATGCCAGCGTCGCGCCTTATCTCAGCAAAGCCTTGCGCGAGAATAGCGGGCTCAAGGTGTTCGTCGGCCAGGGCTGGTATGATTTCGCCACCCCCTTCTTCGGCGCGGAATACGCGATGAGCCGCACCGGCTTCGATCCCGCGCGGATCCAGTATCATTATTATGATGCCGGCCACATGATGTATGTCCGCCCCGATGACCTGCGAAAGTTGAGCGCGGATATCCGGGCGTTCATCTCGCAGCGATGATGATGCCGCCCGCCCGGAAAACAGCCGGGCGGGCGCTGTCTTCGCCTGCGAGACCATCCATCGCCATTCCTGCCCGCCTATAGGCATTTCACACGAATATATCCGCTGCCGCCCGTCCGATAATATGTCTTCCAGAACAAGGGTCGCTTTGTCTTTTCACAGGGGCAAGGGGCGTTGGCGCGACAATCGGACCATGCAGGCTCAAGCGGGCGATCGTTACGCGCTGCGATGCTGACGGCGCTTCTCGCAACCGTCGCACCGTCGCAAGTCCGCGCCCAGGAAAGCGCCGACATCTCCCCGCTCGCACATGGTTCAGGCGAAACGGCATCGCCTGCCGCCCTGACCGTGAACGAGACCATCTCCTTCGATCTCGCCAGCCTCACGCCGGAAAAAAAGCCGGAAACCGAACTGCCGGACAGTGTCGGTCCATCCATCGTCGTCGATACAGATAGCCCGGCTGCAATCGATCCCGACCGCTATCGCTCGCTCGGCAACCGGATGGCGGCGGCCAAATGGGAAACATTGGGGCTTTTCGCCTATATCACCGCGACCCAGGCCTATTGGACCGACGACACGACATCCTTTCACTTCAAGGATGAAGGATGGTTCGGCAAGAACACCAACAATCTTGGCATCGACAAGCTGACGCACGCCTTCAATGCCTATCTCTTCGCCGAATTTCTGGGCGCGCGCATCGCCCGCAAGACCGGCGACCGGGCAGCGGCCGCCTTGCCGGCCGCCCTGCTGTCGACCGCGCTGCAATTCTACGGCGAATTATGGGATGGGCATAAGAGCGACAGCGGCTTTTCCTACCAGGATATCGCCTTCAATACTGCCGGTGCCGCTTTCTCGGTGCTGCGTCACACCGTACCGGGGCTGGAGGAGAAGCTGGATTTCCGGCTGATGATGGTGCCCAATTCCAACGTCTACAGCTTCAAGGGGAAGCGCCATTATGAACAGCAGCATTTCCTGCTGTCGCTCGAACTGGCCGGGTTCAGGAAATTGGAGGCTACCCCGTTACGGCTCGTCGAATTGCAGGTCGGCTATCGCGGCAAGGATTTCACCCTTGCCGACCGCGCCGCCGGCATCCCCCCGAAACGCGACATCTTCTTCGGCGTCGCGCTCAACATCAAGCAACTCTTCTTCAAGAACAGCCGGTCGCGCGTCGGCCGCATGATCGGCAGCGGCCTCAACTATTTCCAGCTCCCCTATACTGGCATCTATGACTATTATTGAACCTTGCCGCGCGCGCAGGCCAGCACCGTAACAATCCCCCTTTAACGCCCGTAAAATCCCCCTATGCTCCTGCCTAGCAAGGGAGATTCAATCATATGCGCCACGCGCTCACGGCCTTTCTGGCCGCTGTCAGCTTTTCGTCCATCGCCGTCGCCCAAACCCCGGCTGCGCCGCCGCCGGCTCAGCCAGCCATGGTCCAGCCGACGCCCACGCCGCAGAGCGAACTGCCTGGCCTGATCGCCAGGGACATGGAGGGGCTGATGACGCTCTATCGCGACCTGCATGCCAATCCCGAGCTTTCGCTGCAGGAGGTGAACACCGCCGCCAAGCTGGCCAAGCGACTGAAAGCGATGAAGTTCGACGTGACCGAGAAGGTCGGCGGCACCGGCGTCGTCGCGGTGATGAAGAATGGCTCGGGCCCCGTGCTGCTGATCCGCGCCGATATGGACGGCCTGCCGGTGGTCGAGCAGACCGGCCTCGACTTCGCGTCCAAGGTCCGCACCAAGACGCCCGAGGGGGTCGAAACCGGCGTGATGCACGCCTGCGGCCATGACACCCACATGACCGCCTTCATCGAGACCGCCAAGCTGCTGTCGAGCCAGAAGGACAAGTGGAAGGGCACGCTGGTGATGATCCTCCAGCCGGCCGAGGAAGTGGGCAAGGGCGCGCGCGACATGCTGGAGGACGGACTCTACACCCGCTTCCCGCGCCCGACCCATGCCATCGCCTTTCATGACGCCGCCAATCTCCAGGCCGGCGTCGTCGGCTATACGCCGGGCTATGCCCTCGCCAATGTCGACAGCGTCGATATCGTGGTGAAGGGGCTGGGCGGCCATGGCGCCTATCCGCAGACGACCCGCGACCCGATCGTGCTGGGTTCGCGCATCGTCACCTCGCTGCAGACCCTGGTCAGCCGCGAACAGGATCCGCAGGATCCCGCCGTCGTCACCGTCGGCAGCTTCCAGGCCGGCGCCAAGCACAACATCATCCCCGACCAGGCGCTGCTCCTCCTGACCGTGCGCAGCTATTCGGACGAGACCCGCGCCAAGCTGATCAAGGGGATCGAGCGGATCGCCCGTGGCGAGGCGATTGCGGCGGGCGTGCCCGACGACAAGATGCCGGTGGTCAGCGTCAAGGACGAGTTTACCCCGTCCACCTACAACCCGCCCGAATTTGCAGAACAGATGGGCGCGCTGCTCAAGGGGCATTTCGCCGAGGGCCGCGTGGTCAAGACCCCGGCGGTGATGGGCGGCGAGGATTTCGGCCGCTTCTACCGCGCCGACAAGTCGATCAACAGCTTCATCTTCTGGGTCGGCGGCGTGCCGGCGGACAAGATGGCGGCAGCCGAGGCCGGCCAGATCACCCTGCCCTCGCTGCACAGTCCGTTCTGGGCGCCGGAGGCCGACAAGGTGATCGCCACCGCCAGCGAGGCGATGACCGTCCTCGCCATGGATATCCTCAAGAAGGACTAAGCCTGGTCGCTGACCGCGCAGCGGCGCCGATGCATGTCCATCAGCGCCAGCGCGGTCAGCGCCACGCCCAGCCCCAGGATCATGTCGACCAGATAATGGGTGCCCTCGACCGGCGTGGACAGCAGCATAGCCGCGTTGAGCACGACGATCGACCAGCGCAGCGCCGCGATCCGCCACCCCGCCGCGATATACAGCACCGCCGCCGCGGTATGGAAGCTGGGCGCCGACACGATGCCGCGCAACTGCCCCAGGTCGATGGCATGGACCGCATGCGTCCGCAGCGCCGGGATCAGCCCCTGCTGCCACAGCTCGCTTTCGGGCATGTAGCGGATCGGTTCGTGCCACAGGTAGGAGAATGGCCCGACCGCCGGCATCAGGCTGAACAGGATCAGGGTGATGACCGCCGCCAGCCAGAAGGTCGCGATGAAGCGCCAGGCCCGTTCCTGCTCGCCCGCCCGCGCCATGCACCATAGCAGCAGGGCCGGCGTCACATAGATGCTGCGATAGGCGGCCGTTTCCAGGAACTGGAGTGTCCGGTGCGACGCCGTCAGCCGATACCAATAGAGCCAGTCGAACCCGAGCGCTTCGTCGATCCGCTGCAAGGTCGCATCGGCATAGCCATGGGTCAGCGCCGCCACGGGATAGCTGGCCGCCGCGCCCATGACCGAGATCAGCGTGAACAGGCCGACATAGGTGGCAAATGGCGCCACCGTCCCGGCATGGCGCCAGCCGCTACGCGGCAGGCCGAAGCGCAGCGCCAGCAACAGCGCCGCCGCCGCGCCATAGGCGATGCTGCTCACCTGCCAGAAATCGATGCGCAGGCCCGCCATGTCCAGCAGCAGGGCGAGCAGCAGCATGCTCACACCCAGCGCCGCCAGAAAATGCCGCCGGATCGCCAATGGTCGCGTGACGATCGGCACCGGACGCGCCGTCTGCGCGGCAACAGGCTCAGCGAGGGGCCAGGAGGTTTCGATCGACGGCATCACGCATATGTCCGGGAAGAAAGGCGGAAAGGCCGCCCTTCCGCCTCCCGTGCTTAAGCTGCGATGAACCGTTGCATGGCGCCCCTGTCAGGGCTGCAACAGCCAGCCCGCGCCACCGCCCAGCGCGATGATCGCCGGCATGCTCCACCGCCCCTTGATCCGCCAGGCACAGAGCACGCCGGCCAGCAGGATCAGGCCCGCCGCCCAGAGCCGGTCCGCCCGCATCGCCGCCGCCCAGCCCAGTTGCACCAGCGTTGCCGCGATCACCCCGACCACGGCCGCTGCGACCCCGGCCAGCAGATGGTGGAGCGCCGGATTTTCGACCAGCGCCTCCAGCCGCTCATAGAAGATCAGGGAAAAGGCGAAGGCTGGCAGGAACATGCCCGCCGTGATCGCCAGCGCGCCCCCCAGCCCCCCGACCATATAGCCGGCAAAGGTCGCGAAGATGACCAGCGGCGCAGGCAATATGCCGGCCAGCGCCACCCCGTCGAGGAACAGCCCGTCCGACAGCCAGCCGCGCCCGACCGTATCGCCGCGCACATAGGGAATGGCGGTATAGGCGCCGCCAAAGGTGAGCAGTCCGCCCTTCAGCCCGGCGATGAACAACAGCAAAATGTCGGGACGCGCGGCACCAGCCGCCATCGGGATGGGCGCGACCGCCACTGTTCCTTTGTGCAGCAACAGCGCCAACAAGACCGCCCCGACCAGCACCACGCCAATGACCATGGGCCGCGCCCGAAAGGCATGGATCAGCCCCGCCGCCAGCAACGGAATCCAGAAAGGGGTGCCGAGCAAAGTCGCGGCAAAGGCGCCCACCGCCAGCGCCCAGAGCAACCGGTCCTCCAGCACATGGCCGCCGATCCGCTGCACCGCGCGCGCGATGATCGCCAGCACCACCAACTGGATGCCGAACAGCACCGGCAGCGCCCAGCCCGCGCCGGCAATCCAGTCGCGATAGAGCCAGGCGGCGACCAGCATCAGCAGCAGACCGGGCAGCATGAAGCCCAGCCCCGCCAGCAGCCCGCCGATCCGCCCGCGCGCCATCATGCCCATATGGACGCATAGTTCATGGGCTTCAGGCCCCGGCAATATCTGCATCACTGCCAGCAGCCGGTTGAAGCGCGGCCCGGACAGCCAGCGTTCCTCCTCCACCAAGGTCTGACGCAGCATCGCGATCTGCGCGACCGGCCCGCCAAAGGCCAGGCAGCCAAAACGCAGGAATTTCAGGAACAGCGGGAACAGGCGGATCGGCGGCGGACCATCATCCAGTGTCGTCATCGTCATCGGCTCCTGCCGCAGGCGCGGCCTATGGAGCGGAACTTGGACGATCATCGCCTGAACGGGCGCCCGCACGGCCCGTTGGCGCTCATCATAGCATCGCGCGCCGCGAAGAAAAGAGGCGGCGCAACAGGATGGGGCGGCCGTTCAGCCGCCCCTCCCGAATGGCCGATCAGGCGCCGAAGCCGCCGTCGATCGTATGCATGGCGCCGGTGATGATGCCGGCTTCCGGTCCTGCCAGATAGGCGGCCAGCCCGGCAATTTCCTCGCCCGTGGCATGGCGCTTGATCGCCATGAAGCCGTGCATGGTGGCGCTCATCGGGCCATCGGCCGGGTTCATGTCGGTATTGGTCGGGCCAGGCTGGATGATGTTGACGGTGATGCCGCGCGCGCCGAAGTCGCGGGCCAGGCCACGGGCCATGCCCTGCAGCGCCGACTTGGTCAGCGCATAGGCCGCACCGCCCTCGAACGGCATGCGGTCGCCATTGACCGAACCGATGACGATGATGCGGCCGCCCTCATTCATCTGCCGGGCCGCCTCGACCGCCGCATGATAGGGCGCGCGGACATTGATATCGATCATCCGGTCGACTGCATCGGCGTCCAGCGTCAGCGGGTCGCCCAGCACCAGCGTGCCGGCATTGACGACCAGCACGTCGAGCGCGCCCTCGCCCGCCACCACGTCGATCACCGCCTGGCGATCGGCCGCGTCGGATCGGATGGCACGCGCGCCGACATCGGCGGCAAGCGCCGTGGCGGCATCCTGCGACCCGGCATAGGTGAAGGCGACATCCGCGCCGTCACCGGCAAAACGCCGCACGATCGCGGCACCGATACCCCGGCTGCCGCCGAGGACGAGGACTTTCTTGGCAGTGAAATCGGTCATGGGACAATTCCTTGCTAAATTTGTAATGATCGCTATATAAATCACCGATCGCGCCCGTCAAGGATTTTTGTAATGATCATTAAAGAAAAAACCAAAAGCCGGGGCCGCCCGCGTTCCTTCGACGAGGACGCCGCGCTTTCTGCGGCGCAGGCGCTGTTTCATCAACATGGCTATGATGGCGTCGGCGTCGCCGCGCTGGCGCAGGCGATGGGGATCAATCCGCCCAGCCTCTATGCCGCTTTCGGTGACAAGGCGGCCCTGTTCGACCGGGTGCTGGCGCGCTACGCCCGCAATGCCCTGCCGGTGGACGATATCCTTGGGCCCGGCACGCCGCCGGCCGCCGCCCTTACCGAATTGCTGCGCACCGCCGCCCGCATCTATGCCACCGATCCGGCCGCGCCGGGCTGCATGGTGTTGGAGGCCGCACGCGGCGCCGACGCCACCGCCGCCGCACAGGCGCGCTGCTGGAAGGACAGGAGCGTCGATCGGGTCCGGGACTATCTGGCCCCCGGCCATCCCGACCAGGCGCTGCCGGTCGCCGACTATATGGTGGCGGTGATGTCCGGCCTGTCGTCCGATGCCCGCGACGGCAAGCCGCTCGACCGGCTGCTCGCCATTGCCGACATGGCCGGTCTCGCGCTGGAAGCGGCCCTGGCCCAACCCTGACCTATTGCGGCCGATGCCCCTTGCGCCATTTGGTGAACAGATGGCGCGCCAGCATCAGGGGCGGCATGCGCAGCCAGTGAGACCGCACGAAGAAGGCGAAGACCAGCGCTTTGCGCGTCTCCTGCCCCCAGCCGTTGCGCGCCAGCAACCGCGCCCGTACCAGCCGGTCCCACAGGGTCAGCCGCGCGCCCGCGCCATAGATCGCCGCCGCCAACCGCTGCGCCTGCCGCACATGGGGAAGTATCCCATGCCGGGCCGCCCGCGCTTCTAACGCTTGGGGATCAATATCGGCCAGCAGGCAGTGAATATCCCACAGGTTGCGCAGGCCGCCCTGCAAATCGCCGTCCGCCAGCAGATGGGCGACCGCATGGCAGACCCGGTCCTCCGCGCACAGCATATATAATCCGTCGGTTATCAGCACCGCGTCCGCCATCATCGCGGCGGCATCCGGCGTCTGCCGCGCGGTCAGCGGCAGCACGGTATGATGCACGTCGATCATCCGGTCGCGCTCGGTGTGGATCATCGGCGGCAGCTCATGCATCCACTGCCGATAATAGGCGTCGTCATACGGGTCTTCCTTGACCCATTCCCAGCCGGCCGCGATCAGCGCATCGGCCGCCGCATCGATCCGGTCGCGCGGCACCAATATGTCGAGATCGCCGATGAAGCGCCCCTGCCTCGCCGCCAGGCCCGCCGCCGCATAGGCCGTGCCCTTGAGCAGGATCACCGGCAGGCCGATCGGCGCGAGTGCCGCCCGCGCGCGGTCCGCCTCCCATATCGCCTGCCGCGCCTCCCGTGCCGCATCCGCCTTCGCGTCCGTCAGGATCGGCCGCACCGCATCGGGCACGGCCTGCCCCTCCAGCCGGAAGGCGAGCGTGCCGATCAGCCGCTCCGCCCGCGCCATCGCGATCAGGCTGTTCCAGCCGGCCGCATCCAGCCCCACCACCGTCGCGGGATCGCGCAAGGCCCTGACCAGCAGCGCCGCGCTCATGCGATCTCGCTCCACAGCCTATCGACCATGGCGATCGCCGCATCCCCCGACGGGAAGTCGATCGCCCGCGCTGGCACCTGCGCCACGAAGCGCGTCAGCGCAGCAAAGGCCGGTTCACCCAGCGCGACATAATTGGTCGACGCCTGGGTCAGGCGCATGAACACCTCTCCCTGGCCAACCGGCCGTTCCGCCGGCCCCGAACCGAAGCGGGGGAACAGCAATAGCGCCGGCATCCCGCCCTCGCCCATCCGCGCCACGGCATCGGCGCGCGGCACCATATGGCGGATGTCACCCTTGGCCGTCGTCCCCAGCAGCGGCCCCATGCGCGCGCCCGGCACCTCAGCCGCGATCACCTCGATCGCCTTGTTCTTGAGCGACACCAGCCGAGGAAAGGGCAGGATCGCCCCGCTGTCGAGATCGAGCAGCGCAAACTCGTCGCCCATCAGACGCCAGCCGCGCTCGCCCAGTTGCGCCGCCAGCGTCGACTTGCCCGATCCGGACTCGCCGGTCATTACCAGCACCCGCCCGTCCTTCTCGACGCTCGACGCGTGGAGCAGCAGATGCCGGCGCCAGCCCAGCGCCATCTGCAGGTTCATCCCCATCTCCGCCGCCAGTAGCCCATGGGCCAGGCTCATCGGCGCGGCGTCGGCCAGGCCATGGTCGCCGGTGATGAAGATGGACGGTCGCACCCAGCGCCGGAGCGCGCTGGTCGGCTGCAACCGCACGGTGAAATCGGCGATCGCGCCACCGACGTCAGGATAATCGGCATAGAGGTGCTTCAACTGGTCGATCGGCTGCGCCCAGGCGGAACCGATGCGGAAGGTCGCCGGGCCGATGCGCAGGGTCAGGCTGTGCCTCATGCCGGCCGCACCAGCCCGATCCGGTCGAGATAGGCGAGATGCTGGCCAATCTCGCCCACCACATCGCCCTCGCCCAGATCATAGAGCAGGGCCAGCCGATCGCGCAGCATCGTCGCGCTCGCCGGCAGGCCGTCGACCATGGCCTCCAATATCTCGGGTACCGGGCTGATCACCATATGGGTCTGGCCCGACGGACGATGATAGAGCAGGACGATATCATCCAGCGGCCGGACGATGATCGCCTCCGCCCCTTCGCGACGATAAAGATCTTCCCTGACCACGCGTCCGGCACCTCCATGGCTCCCCTCTTGCCCTAAAGCCAAAAGGGTAGCCAAGTGCCTAACGCATCAGGGAAAGGCCTGCAGCGCAACGCCGACCGGAAGCTCGCGCGCGCCGACCGTCATCAGCGCGCGCATATAGGTGTCGAGCGCCCGGTCCAGCCCATGTTCGCGCACCGCCTGCGCCAACTGCTCGGGCGGCGCGGGATGGGTTAGCGCCCATTCGATCGCACGGGCAAAGCCATCGACATGGCCGACCGGCACCGGCGGATGCTGGCCGGCGGCGGCCAGCAGCGGATGGATATTGCGGGTGCAATCGGTCGCCACCACGCCCGCGCCACAGCCCAGCGCCTCGATCATCGTGCCGGCCAGCCCTTCCCAGCAGGACGGCTGCAACAGCAGGTCCGCCTCGGCAAACAGGCTGGCCATGCGGTGCGGACAATCGACGAAGCCCAGAAACTCGACCCGGTCCGACAGGCCCAGCCGCGCGCATTGCGCTTCCAACTGCGCGCGCAGCGGTCCCTGCCCGACGATGCGCAGCCGCCAGTCGCGGCCCCGCAATTGCGCCAGCGCGGCAAGCGCGGTCGCCTGATCCTTCTGAGGCGCCAGCCGTCCGACCATCAGCAATTGCGCCGGGCGCTGCGGGCAACAGGCGGTGCCGCGATCGTTGCAGGCCTGTTCCATCAGCCGGGTGACGGTGGGACGCGGCATCAGCCGCACGTCGCGACCGCCCAACGCCCCTTCCTCGGCCAGCAATTGCCGATCGGTCTCGCCCATGACGATGGTCATGCTGCAGGCCCTGGCAATCGCGCGAAACCGGGTCTTGCGCGCCCAGGCGGACAGGCCCTGCTGCCCCGGCCGGACGATCGGGTTGGAAATGCGGCCAACCGCACGGGTCTGGGTGCCCAGCGTCGCGGCGGCGACCAGCATGTTGCTCTGGTTGCCGGCCGAATAGACGACATCGGGCCGATGGCGCCGCACCATCGCGGCCAGCGGCAAGAATTGCGCGATCATCGACAGCCGCCGGGCCCAGCGCGGCGCACAGACACGGCGCACCGTCAGCGCCGGGTCGATCATCCCGGCCAGCGGCCCGTCCAGATGCGCCAGCCACAATTCGACCCGCAGGCCGCGCCGATGGAGATGGTTGGCAAGCTGGATCGCGACCCGGTCAAGCCCCCCGTCACCGGGGCGATAGAGATAGACGACCGCGAATGGAGAATGTGCCGCCACCTGGCGTGCATGGAACATGGTGTCGCCCTTGCGCTCGACGGAACTGTCGATGCTTCGACGCCGTCAACGCGGGCGACCCGTAATCGGTTCTTTCAGTTCAACCCGGCTTTGGGGCTTAACGCGGCATTTGCAGCGATGCAAAACAGGTGAAGCCGCTCTGTCCCGACTGCAACCGACGGATATAATTCAGATAGGCCTGGTTCTGCTCATAGCTGGTGCCGGGCAGCGGCCGACCGCGCAGCGCCTGCTTGACCTGCTCGCCGGTATAGGTGCGCCCGCTCGCCGGATAGGCGCCCGGCGTCCCCGCCGGCACCATCTGGCCATTGGGCGCGATATAATTGCCCGAGCGCGACGGATCGGGAACCGGAATGGTGCAGTTGAGAACAGACGCCGCCGTATTGGCCAGCGCCGGGCGGATCGACACGATCGCCGATGCCGCGACCGCGCCGCCCATCAGCAACTGGCGCCGCGAAGGGACGGCCAGATCGGGCGCAACGGCTTCGTTCGTCGCCTTTTCAGGCTCCACGCTTTCCGGTCCGGGGATGGGCTCGCTCATGTCACAATGTTCCGCTATCGCGCTTGCCAAAGCGTAAATATTGGGCGCTATTGATCACAGCCATCGCAGCAAATGCGCGAAGAATCCAGCGCGGTAACCATGAATCGACTGACAATTTCTCAGATTACGGCCTCGCTGGCCGTGCTTTTGCTGGGCACGGGCGGTGCCCTGATTCTCGGCGGATCGCCGCTCGCCATCGCCCTGCCGGTGCTCGCCGGCCTGATCGTGCTGGTCATCACGGCCGAAGGCGTGCCGGTCGGCCGCGACGTGCCGACGATCGCGCTCGATGCGCCCGACCTGTTCGCCCATCCCGATTTTCCCGGCCTGCTGGAAGCCATTTCCGATCCGCTGATGCTGGTCGAGCGGGGCCGCATCGTCCATGCCAACCAGGCCGCCAAACGCCTGCTCGGCAGCCATATCGAGGGGGAGGATGCGCGCATCGCGATCCGCCACCCCGCCGCCGCCGAGCGACTGGCCAGCGTTGCCCCACTCGCCGAACCGGTGATGATCGAACTGGTGGGCCTGGGCACGCGCGAACAGCGCTGGCAGATGCGCATCGCTTCGGTCGGGGCGGTCGGCGACATGCGCCGGCTCGTCCATCTGGTCGACCATAGCGGCACCTATGCGGCCGAGCGGATGCGCGTCGATTTCGTCGCCAATGCCAGCCATGAACTGCGCACCCCGCTGGCCGGCATATTGGGCTTCATCGAGACGCTGGCCGACCCGGAACTGGGCAAGGATGTCGAAACCCGCAAGCGCTTCCTCAAGATCATGGACGGCGAAGCGCGCCGGATGCAGCGGCTGATCGACGATCTCATCTCATTGAGCCGGATCGAGGCGGAGAAATATCGCCTGCCCGAAGCCGCCGTCGACCTGTCGGAACTGACCGCCGAAGTGGTCGGCGTGTTCCGCACCAGCAATGGCGATCGCGGCCGCGAGGTGGAGATGGAGATCACCCCCGGCCTGCCCGCGATCCAGGGCGACCGCGCCCAGCTGTCGCAGCTCATCCACAATCTCGTCGGCAATTCGGTCAAATATGGCCGCCCCGGCACGCCGATCCATGTCACCCTGGGCGAAGGGCCCAGCGGCATGGTGCGCCTGTCGGTCGCGGACGAAGGCGAAGGCATCGGCCCCGATCACCTCCCTCGCCTGACCGAACGATTCTATCGCGTCGATTCGGGCCGCAGCCGGGCAATGGGCGGCACGGGTCTGGGCCTGGCCATCGTCAAACATATTGTCGAACGGCATCGTGGCCGGCTGGATATTTCCAGCGTCCTTGGAAAAGGCACCAATGTCAGCATCTTGCTACCCGGCGCCCCGGCCGACGACACGGCGACCAAGACGAGGGCGTAAGAAAATTTCACGCCGAAGACGCGATCCGCCCCCTATGTCATGAAAATGCAATCTGACTGTCACAAAGGCGCGATGGTCCGCGGCTAGGCGCCTCCCTGAGGGGCGCGACATTGCGAATCGCGGCCTGTTAGTTGGAGGTTTCCGTGAAGCAATTCGCCCTTTTCGCCGCGACCGCTGTGGCCGCTCTTTCGCTTGCCGGCTGCGGCGACCAGTCGGGCGGCGGCGCTGGCGCGACCCGTGACCAGATCCGCGCGGTCGGTTCCTCCACCGTCTATCCCTTTGCCACCGCGGTCGCCGAACTGTTCGTGCAGGGCAATCCCGGCATGAAGTCGCCGATCATCGAATCGACCGGCACCGGCGGCGGCATGAAGCTGTTCTGCGCCGGCGTCGGCGCCCAGCATCCCGACATTGCCGACGCCTCGCGCCGCATGAAGAAGGCCGAGTTCGATCAGTGCCAGAGCAATGGCGTGAAGGACATCATCGAGATTCAGGTCGGCGTCGACGGCCTTGCCTTCGCTGAGAGCAAGCAGGGCCCCGGCCTCAAGCTCACCCCCAAGATCGTCTATGAGGCGCTGGCCGCCAATCCCTATGGCAAGGGTCCGAACAAGGCCCAGACCTGGAAGGATGTCGACCCCAGCCTGCCCGCGATCGCCATCTCCGTCTTCGGTCCGCCCTCGACCAGCGGCACGCGCGACTCGCTCGCCGAACTGATCCTGACCAAGGGTTGCGAGACCGACCCGGCGATGGAAGAACTCAAGAAGAAGAGCGAGGACGAGTTCAAGGCCACCTGCACCCGCGTGCGCGAGGATGGCAAATATGTGGACTCGGGCGAGAATGACAATCTGATCGTCCAGAAGCTGGGCGCCAACCCGAACGCCGTCGGCGTCTTCGGCTACAGCTTCCTGGAAGAGAATAAGGACACGCTGAAGGACGTGCCGATCAACGGCATCGAAGCCAGCTACGAGACCGTCTCGACCGGCCAATATCCCGGCGCCCGCCCGCTCTACATCTATGTGAAGAAGGCGCATATGCAGGCGATCCGTGGCCTGCAGGGCTTCCTCGACACCTTCGCCGCCAACTGGAACCCCGACGGCGCGCTGACCAAGCGCGGCATGGTCGCGGCGCCGGAAGACGTGCGCAAGAAGAGCGCGGAAATCGTCAAGTCGCTCAGCGTCCTCGACGGTTCGCAGCTGAAGTAAGGGCATCATGACCGGTCCTGCAATCCTCCTGCTGCTGGCGGGCCTGGGCGCGATCGCCTGGGTCAGTGCCCGCGCCCGTGCGCTGCGCCTTGCCGGCGTGGCGCGCGCCAGCGGCCGCCGCGACGCGGTACACAGCCTGCCCGGCTATCATGGCTGGTATGTCGCGCTGTGGACGCTGATCCCGGCCGGCATCTTCCTGGCGGTCTGGGCCAATGTCTCGCCCGGCCTCGTCACCCAGTCGGTTCTGGCCGACCCGGCGGCGCAGAGCCTGCCGATGGACGGCTTCTCCCGCTCCGCCATTCTGGGCGAGGCACGGGCGATCGCCACCGGCGCGCAGGCCGGCGCCTTCAATCCGGCCGCCAATGCGCTGGTCGAACCCTATCGCACCGCGCTCAGCCATTATGGCATTGCCGGCGCGGTGCTGGCGCTGGTGCTCGCCTTTGCCGGCGGCGCCTATGCCTTCACCCGCGTCCGTCCGGACTTCCGCGCCCGCACACGGGTCGAGCGACTGGTCATGGCGACGCTGCTGATCGCCTCGCTGATCGCGATCATCACCACGCTCGGTATCGTCGCCTCGCTCTTGTGGGAAAGCTTCCGCTTCTTCTCCATGGTGAACCCGATCGACTTCCTGTTCGGCACCAAATGGAGCCCGCAGTCGGCCGCCATGGGCTATGGCAATGAGGATGCGTTCGGCGCGGTGCCGCTCTTCTGGGGCACGATCTTCATCGGCGCGATCATCGCCATGATCGTCGCCATCCCGCTCGGCCTGATGAGCGCCATCTATCTCACCCAATATGCCAGCCCCACGGTGCGCAAGTGGATGAAGCCGACGCTGGAGATGCTCGCGGGCGTGCCCACCGTCGTCTATGGCTATTTCGCCGCGCTCACCATCGCCCCCGCCCTGCGCGACTTCGCCGTGATGATCGGCATCCATGGCGCCTCTTCGGAAAGCGCGCTGGCCGCCGGCCTCGTCATGGGCGTGATGATCATCCCGTTCGTCTCCTCCATGGCCGATGACAGCATCGCCGCCGTGCCGCAGTCGATGCGCGACGGCAGCCTGGCGATGGGCGCCACCACCAGCGAGACGATCAGCCGCGTGCTGATCCCCGCCGCCCTGCCCGGCGTCGTCGGCGGCGTGCTGCTCGCCGTCAGCCGCGCCATCGGCGAGACGATGATCGTGGTGATGGCCGCCGGTCTGGCTGCCAACCTCACCCTCAACCCCTTTGCCAGCGTGACCACCGTGACGACCCAGATCGTCCAGTTGCTGACCGGCGACCAGGAGTTTGACAGCGCCAAGACGCTTGCCGCCTTCGCACTCGGCCTGGTGCTGTTCATCGTCACCCTGCTGCTCAACATCGTGGCCCTGCGGGTCGTGAAGAAATATCGCGAGGCTTACGAATAATGAGCGCCGAACGCCTCCCCACCGACTGGAAGTCGGACGCCATGCGCAAGCGGATCGCACGGCGCTATGCCGCCGAGCGCCGCTTCAAGGCCGCCGGCATGGCCGCCGTGCTGCTCAGCGCCGCCTTCCTCGCCTTCCTGCTCTTCACCATGGTCGGCAATGGCATGCGCGGTTTCACCCGCACGGAAATCGCCCTCAAAGTCGATTTCCCGGCCTCGCCGCTGCTGCTCGATCCGGCCAACATCACCGATGAAGCGCTGGCCAACGCCAATCTGCCGATGGTGACAAGCACCGTCGCGCAAAAGGCATTGGGCAAGGATGCCGACGCGATGATCTCGCCCAGCGCCTGGATTGCCATCCGCGACGCGATCAAGGCCGATCCCAAGATCCTCGCCCGCACCGAGACGATCGACGTGCCTGCCGCAACCGCGATCGACCTCGCCGCCAAGAGCAAGGGATCGCCCGAGGCCGAGGCACAGGTCGCACGCCTGCGTCAGGCCGGCCTGCTCGCCACCGGCATCAACTGGGGCTTCCTGACCGCCAGCGACGGCACCGATCCGACCCAGGTCGGCATCTGGGGCGCGTTCAAGGGGTCGCTGCTGACCATGTTGGTGACGCTGGTGCTCAGCTTCCCGATCGGCGTCGCCACGGCGCTCTATCTGGAGGAATATGCCCGCAAGAGCTGGTGGACCGACATCATCGAAGTGTCGATCAACAATCTCGCGGCCGTGCCCTCGATCATCTTCGGCCTGCTCGGCCTGTCGATCTTCCTCAACCTGCTGCACCTGCCCCGCTCGGCCGCGCTGGTCGGCGGCATGACCCTGGCGCTGATGACCATGCCGGTCATCGTCATCGCCGGCCGCAACGCGATCAAGTCGGTGCCGCCCAGCATCCGCGACGCCGCGCTCGGCATCGGCGCCTCGCCGGTCCAGGTCGTGTTCCAGCATGTGCTGCCGCTGGCCCTGCCCGGCATCCTGACCGGCACGATCATCGGCATGGCCCGCGCGCTCGGCGAAACCGCGCCGCTGCTGATGATCGGCATGCGTGCCTTCATCGCCACGCCGCCCGGCGGCATCGTCGATCCGGCCACCGTGCTGCCGGTGCAGATCTTCCTCTGGTCCGATGAAGTCTCCAAGGGCTTCGTCGAAAAGACCTCGGCCGCCATCATCGTCCTGCTGGCCTTCCTGCTCGCGATGAACGGCCTCGCCATCTACCTGCGCAACAAGTTTGAAAAACGGTGGTAATGACACCCATGACCGAAGAACAGCAAAGCCTGGCCGTGGCCAATCCGAAGATGACGGCCCGTGACGTCAAGGTCTTCTATGGCGAGAAACAGGCCATCAAGGGCGTGTCGATCGATGTCGACATGGACCATGTCACCGCCTTCATCGGCCCGTCGGGCTGCGGCAAGTCGACCTTCCTGCGGACCCTCAACCGCATGAACGACACCGTCGCCTCGGCGCGGGTCGAAGGCACGATCACGCTCGACGGCGAAGATATCTACGCCCCCTCGATGGACGTGGTGCAGCTGCGTGCGCGGGTCGGCATGGTGTTCCAGAAGCCCAATCCCTTCCCCAAGACGATCTATGAAAATATCGCCTATGGGCCGCGCATCCACGGCCTGGCCGCGGGCAAGGCGGACATGGACGTGATCGTCGAAAAGTCGCTGCGTCGCGCCGGCCTGTGGGACGAGGTCAAGGATCGCCTCAATGACAGCGGCACCGCTTTGTCGGGCGGTCAGCAGCAGCGTCTGTGCATCGGCCGCGCCATCGCGGTCGAACCCGAAGTCATCCTGATGGACGAACCCTGCTCGGCGCTCGACCCGATCGCCACCGCCAAGATCGAGGAACTGATCCACGAACTGCGCGGCCGCTATGGCATCGTCATCGTCACCCACAACATGCAGCAGGCCGCGCGCGTGTCGCAGCGTACCGCTTTCTTCCACCTGGGCGAACTGGTCGAATATGGCGTGACGAGCGACATCTTCACCAACCCGCGCCAGGAGCGGACCAAGGACTATATCACCGGTCGCTACGGCTGATCCCGCGCGCTTTCGAGCCAGATGCTTGCATCTGGCGGCTTGGAAAGCGCGCCACTTGAGATTCCGGCATCGATCCCTGCAGGATCGATGCCTGCGGAGAGAAGAAACATGGCTGAACATACGATCAAGGCATTTGACGAGGAAATCGACCGGCTGCGCGGCCTGATCGCCGAAATGGGCGGTCGCGCCGAAGCGGCGATCGAGAATGCGATGCTGGCGCTCCAGCGCCAGGACCAGCGTCTCGCCGCCGAAGTCGTCGCCGACGACAAGCGCATCGACGCGCTGGAAGCGGAAGTCGAGAAGCTGGTGGTGCAAATCATCGCCTTGCGCGCGCCGATGGCCAACGATCTGCGCGACGTGATCGCCGCCTTGAAGATCGTCAGCGTGGTCGAGCGGATCGGCGACTATGCCAAGAATATCGCCAAGCGCGTGCCGCTGATCGCCGCCAACCAGCACAAGCTGGAACCGGTGTCGCTGCTGCCCTCGATGGGCCAGGTCGCGGCCGAGATGGTGCATGACGTGCTCAACGCCTTCGCCGCGCGCGACGCCGAACTGGCTCTGGCGGTGGTGGAGCGCGACCAGGTGGTCGACGATTTCTACGACAGCGTGTTCCGCACGCTGGTGACCTATATGGTCGAAAATCCCAAGACGATCAGCGAGTGCGCGCACCTGCTGTTCATCGCCAAGAATATCGAACGCATCGGCGACCATGCGACCAATGTCGCGGAAATGGTCTATTATGCCGCAACGGGCCAGACCCTGCCCGAACGCGAACGCGGCGGCACCCAGCAGCAGGAGAATTGAGGCATGGCGCGGGCGAAGATGCTGTTGGTGGAGGATGACGCGGCGCTCGCCGAACTGCTCATCTGGCATTTCAAGCGTGAGGATTTCGAGGTCGCCCATACCGTCGATGGCGAGGAAGCGCTGCTGATGGCGCAGGAAAACACGCCCGACATCGTGCTGCTCGACTGGATGGTCGAAAGCCTGTCGGGGATCGAGGTCTGCCGTCGCCTGCGCCGCATGAACGGCACCGCCAATGTGCCGATCATCATGCTGACCGCGCGCGGCGAGGAAGAGGATCGCGTCCGCGGCCTGGAAACCGGCGCCGACGATTATGTCACCAAGCCCTTCTCGCCCCGCGAGCTCGTCGCCCGCGTCGGCGCGGTGCTGCGCCGCGTGCGTCCGGCACTGGCCGGCGAGACCCTCACCTTCGCCGATGTCGAGATGGACACGGTCGGCCACAAGGTCCGTCGCGGCGGCCAGGTCATCCCGCTCGGCCCCACCGAATTCCGCCTGCTCAAGCATTTCCTGGAGCATCCCGGCTGGGTCTTTTCGCGCGAACGTCTGCTCGACAGCGTCTGGGGCCAGGACAGCGACATCGAACTGCGCACCGTCGACGTCCATATCCGCCGCCTGCGCAAGGCGATCAATGTCGATGGCCGCCACGACATCATCCGCACCGTCCGCTCGGCCGGTTATGCGCTGGACACTGACGGCCTGAACTGATCGTCGCCCCGCACATGCGGACAAGAAAAAACCTCCCCGGCAAGCTGTGCCGGGGAGGTTTTTCTATTTCGGCAATGAGCCGGGATCAGGCCGCGCGGCGCGCCTTGTTCAGCTTCTTGAGCAGCATGTCGCGCTTCAGGCGCGACAGATGGTCGATGAACAGCACGCCTTCGAGATGGTCCATCTCATGCTGCAGACAGGTGGCGAGCAGCCCTTCCAGCTGTTCCTCATGAATACGGCCGTCGCGGTCCATCCAGCTGGCGCGGATCACCGCCGGGCGCTCCACCTCGGCAAACTGGTCGGGCACCGACAGACAGCCTTCATTATAGACCGACTGCTCGTCCGATTCCTTCAGGATTTCCGGATTGATGAACACCATCGGCTTCTTGACCGGCGGCGCGCCTTCTTCATCCGATTCCGGTTCCTGCAGATCCATCACCAGGATGCGCTTGGGCACCCCCACCTGGATCGCGGCCAGGCCGATGCCCGGCGCGTCATACATGGTTTCGAACATGTCGTCGATCAGACGCTGCAGATCGTCGTCGATCGCCTCTACGGGGGTCGAGATGGTACGCAGGCGCGGATCGGGCGCCTCAAGGATCGGAAGAATGGCCATGGCGAAAACATAGGCGGAACGGGGGAAAATTTCAAGCGAGACGGGCGCGGCCCCACGCGCCGCTTGCCGCCCCGCCCGGCGGGGTCTAGGCGAAGGGGCGTGACCGACGAAACCGCACAGCAGCGCCGCTATAAATCCTTCGAGGATACCCACCAGATGCTGATCGAACTGGCGGTCGGGCTGATCGCCGATCGCGGCATCGACGCGCTGTCCCTCTCCGCCCTCGCCCGCGCCGCCGGGGTCAACCGCACCACCATCTATTATCATTTCACCGATCGTGACGCCCTGGTCGCGGCGGTGAAACTCTGGTCCTCGCAACAGATCGTCGCCGCCTTCCGCCCGGAACTGCCGCGCCAGGCGCGGATCGACTATGTCACCCGCTTCGTGCTCGACAATCCCGCCATCATGTCGCTGTGGATCGAGGATTTCATCGCCCCCGGCGACATCCGCGCCAGCTATCCGCATTGGGATGCCCTTGTCTCGGGCATCGGCACCAGCCTTGCCGCCGCCTTCCCCGACGAGCCGATCGACGCCGAAGTCTATTGCGTGATGCTGCTCACCAGCGCGCTGATCGGCCCGCGCGTCTTTCGCCATCGCGTCGCCCCTGATCTCGACACCGAAGCCACCATCGCCCGCTTCCGCCAGGAACAGCAGCGGGTGTTGCGCCGGGATGGCATCGCCGAAGACTGACACAATTTACAACAATAGTGTTGCAAATTCAGATTGACCCGCTCATGCTGGCGAAAAGACAGACAGCGGAGAGCGATGATGCACGGCGAACGGCCCGGCTTTCAGGGCATGAGCGACGACAGTCTGGCCTGGCTCGGCACCGCGCCGATCCCCGCCGCCCCCTATCATGATCCGGCCTGGTTCGCCCTGGAACGGGAAGCGGTGTTCCGCCGCTCCTGGTTGCAGCTCGGCCATGTCTGCGAACTGCCCGACAGCGGCAGCTTCATCCGCCGCGAGATCGAGGCGCTCAATGTGTCGCTGCTGATCGTGCGCGGCCGCGATGGCGAGATTCGCGCCTTCCACAATGTCTGCACCCATCGCGGCACCCAGCTGGTCGAGGAGGAAAGCGGCAGGCGCGGCACCTTCTCCTGCCCCTATCATCGCTGGTCGTTCGGCACCGATGGCGCGCTGCTCGCCGCCCCCGACTTCGATCGCTTCTTCGTCGACAAGGCCGATTGCGCCCTGCCCCGCGTCGCGCTCGACATCTGCGGCGGGCTGATCTTCGTCCATCTCGGCACGCCGGACAAAGGCCTGCGCGACGATCTTGGCCCCTATGCAACGATGCTCGACGGCTTCCCCGCGGCACAGGCCACCACCTTTTCCGAATATGTCTATGAGATCGACGCCAACTGGAAGCTGACCTACGACAATTTCCAGGAAAATTACCATCTCCGCTTCATCCATCCCCGCTCCGGCGCACCGGCGGTGGGCGAGGATAATCCGTTCGGCTATCCGGTGAAGATGGGCTTTCACGGCCCCCACCGCACCCAGACGATCTGGACCAATCCCGATCCCGCGCCCAAGCCGGTGCAGGCGCAATCCTTCGGCCGCGCCGCCCGCTTCGCCATGGCCGACGGCACCGCCGGCCCGCACAGCCGGGACTATCTCGCGCTCTTTCCCAATTTCTTCATCCTCGGATCGCCGGCCCAGCCCTTCTCCCACACCGTCTGGCCGATCGACGCGCGCCGCTCGCGCGGCGTGATCCGCCTCTACTGGAAGGGCGAGGATGACTGCGCCAGCCGCCGCTATGCCCGCGAATATGCCATGGCCAGCGCCCGCGACATCCATGCCGAGGATCGCGACGTGATCGAGGCGGGGCAGCGCGGCCTCAACAGCGGCGCGCTCAAACATATCCATTTCCAGGCGCAGGAGGCGCTGTGCCGCCACCTCTTCACCGCCGTCGACGAACGGGTGCAGGCTTATCGTGCCGACCTGGCCAGCACTGCGCCCCGGCCCGTCTCGCGGGCG
The DNA here is from genome assembly GCF_056790315.1 of Sphingobium sp. VMM. Lineage (NCBI taxonomy): Bacteria > Pseudomonadati > Pseudomonadota > Alphaproteobacteria > Sphingomonadales > Sphingobiaceae > Sphingobium > Sphingobium sp. VMM. The sequence goes on along the minus strand of NZ_JBXGSI010000020.1, from coordinate 1,234 downwards.
GAGGCAATGGCATGACCACGCTCCTTCCCACTGGTTTCGAGGCGCTCGCCCCCTTTGCCGATCGCTGGGCGATCGACGGATCGATCGCCCGCGCCGCCCGGCGCGGCGATGCCGACCCCGCCGACCGCACCGCCTTCTTCGCGGCGGCCGCGCCCCTGCTCGACGCCGCCCTCGCCCATCTCGACCGCTACCCGATCGACGCCCTGCCGCCGGCCGAGCAAAGGCTGATGGACATGATGCTGACCCTCGCCCATGTCTCGCTGACCGAAGAGATATTGGGCGACCAGGAACCCGCCCACGCCCGCCAGCGCCAGCATATACGCATTACCCGGACCCCGGCAGGCGCCTGAGAGACGCAGGCCCGCCCCGTCATTCCGAGTGCAGCCAAGCAATGACGAGGATCGGGTTTTGACCGCTGACGACCATTTTTGGTCATTAGTCGAGCGCGCTTGTTTTCCTATTAGATGACCTTTCTGCCCCTGCTGATGTGCTGACGGGAAGGGAAGCGCACCTATGACCCCGCTGCGACAGCAGTGGGCCCGGTCATTCGTTTGGGTTTTGCATAAAGGGAGCAACCAGCCCATGTCCTTCAGCAAAGGCATTTAAGCGATCCGCGAGACGGTCCGGGTCTTCGTAAAATTGTTTGTCCAATCGCTCCAACCGGGCGGAGCGATGATGGCGGGTGACAAGTTCCGTGAGGCGGCGTACTTTTGAGTTCGTAATCCGCCACCGTTCAGATCGGCTGTCGGGTGGATAATCAGTGTCAAACATGGTGCGAGCGGCTTCTTTGAGCAGTCGGGCCGAGTTTTCTGCTCCCATCTCTTCCAGGCCGCTCAAGGCGAGGCGATAATAGTTGCCTGAACTGTTATAAAAATACTGGTCGAATCCACCGTTATAAACATCACCTTCCATAAGGCAGACGGAGAAATATACCTTTTCCTGTATTGACCATCCATCCAGTTCTTGATTGTCGGCGCTCCGCTTGACGAGAGATACCCAAAGCTCGCGGAAAGGGTCATACTCCTTCAGTTTTTGATAATAGGCGCGCGACGCCTCCATACTTTCCCTTATGCCTTGTTTGCATGCCATGCATATGCCGCCGGTGGCTTCAGCCGTCGTGGGTAATATCAATGCACCGCATTTATCACAGGGTATTTTGCTCATGGACGATTTCTGCCCGCCCACTCTTGGCAGATCAAGTTTTAGACGCATGCCCACGCAGGACAAAATCTAA